>VXRE01000047.1 GCA_009838635.1 Acidimicrobiia bacterium
CCAGGCCCACCCAGTTGTAGGAGTAGTTGAGCTGGTCGGTGACGAACGGTTCCATCCCGTCCACGACCACCCCGTCCATGAGACGACTGTGGGCCGTAGGAAGCCGCTTGAAGAGCGCCAGTATGAGCATCACGGCGTGCTCCGCCACGCTGGTAGGCCCGGGAGACGTGACGGCCTCGGTCCAGGCTCCCATGGACTCGCAGACCTCTCCGGAGACGGTGGCGCCCCCCGACTCGATGATCACCACTCCCCGGAGCGAGGACAGGGAGGCGAGCCGGCTGCCGTCAACGCCCTCTTCCCGGAGCACCAGGTAGTCGGCCTGGCCGATGGTCCCGGCTCCGAGGGCGTCGGTGAGCACCGTGGCGCCGTCGGGGAGGGCCCTCTGTAGGGCCTCCACCTGGGCGGGAGTGAACTCCTCGACCAGGGCTACCTTCGGGCCGCTCATCGGCCGCTCCGGCAGTCGTTCCAGAGCCGCCCGAAGCGCTCGAGAGCCTCGGCCAGCTGATCCCTGGGCGCCAGGTAGGAGATCCGGATGTACTTGCGGGCCCCCTCGGCGAACACGTTGCCCGGTGAGAACAGGATCCCGTAGTCCACCGCCTTGGCGGCGAAGTCGACCGCGTCCAGCCCAGAACCGGAGATGTTGGCGAAGAAGTAGAAGCCGCCCTTGGGCTCGCCGTACGTCACGCCCAGCTCGTCGAAGGCGTCCCGCATCATCGCCCGGCGCAGGTGGTACTCCTCCATCATCTCGGCCATGAAGTCCTGTGGCCCTTCCAGCGCGGCGAGGGCGCCATGCTGGGAAGGCAGGGAGGTGGAGATGCTGAGCGAGTGGCGCGGCTCCGTGGCGGCCAGGATGTAGTCGGCCGGCCCTGCCATGTAGCCAACCCGGAAGCCGGTCATGCTGTAGGCCTTGGAGAAGCCGTTGATGGTGATGGTCCGGTCCCACATGTCGGGCAGGGTGGCGAAGGAGATGTGCTCGAAGCCGTCGTACACCACCTTCTCGTAGAGTTCGTCGGAGATCACCACCAGGCCGGGATGGTTCCGCACCACGTCGGCGATCGCCGACAGCGTCTCGGCGGTGATCACCCCGGCGGTGGGATTGTTGGGGGTCACCAGCACCAGGAGCTTGGTGCGGTCGGTGATGGCCGCCTCGATGGCCTCGGGCTTGAGCTCGAAGTCCTCCTCCTCGACCGTATCGACGTAGACGATGTGCCCGCCCGCCATGATGATGTTGGCCGGATAGGCCATGTAGTGGGGGGTGGCGAGGAGCACCTCGTCGCCGGGGTCGAGCAACGTCTGGAGGCTCACCGCCATCGATTCCTGCGCACCGGCGGTGACCAGGATCTCGGAAGCGGCGTCGTACTCGAGGTTGTTGTCCTCCTTGAACTTGCGGGCGATGGCCTCGCGTAGCTCGATCATCCCGCCCGGAGGGGTGTAGCCGACATGCCCGGTGTCCAGACATCGCTTGGCGGCTTCGATTATGTGCGCAGGGGTCGGAATGTCCGGCTCCCCCCGCACCAGGCGGATTATGTCATCGCGGCCTTCCACCCTCCGCATGATCTGGAAGTAGGGCGACTCGTGGCCACCCCGGATCCGCAGGGTGCGCTCCGCCAGCCTTTGTCTCAGTGTGCTCTGGCTCATAGGGACTCCATATCTGAGGCTATCGGTTCGTTCGGGAAACGGGCGGGCGGTCCTCAGCCGCCCAACTCGGCGTAGCGGCGCATGCCTTCCTCGATCCCCATCGGGTTCCATCCCAGCTCGGCACGGGCCTTGTCGCAGGAGATGGTGGTGGCCCGGTCGGGCGTGGCGTCGACCAGCATGTCGGCGCTGGGATCCACCACCACGCCGAACGAGGCCACGGCCGCGTCCAGCACGTCCTGGAACGGGATCGGGTCACCCGAGGAGAAGGCGAAGGCGCGGCTGTTCATGCCGCCGGAGAAGAAGCGATGGGCGCCCTCGGCCACGTCGTCCACGAAGACCCAGTCGCAGCGGTCGTCGGCCCCGATGACCCGCACCGGCACCCCGTCCAGGGCGGCGTCGGCCAGCTGCTTGGCCTGGGTGACGAACGGGCGGGTGTCGCGGAACTCCTCCGCAGGGCCGTACATGGACGTGGGGCGGATTGCACCGGCATCGAAGCCGAACATGTCGGCATACCGGAACAGCATGATCTCGGCGGCCAGCTTGGCCGACCCGTAGAGAGAGAAGCCCCCGTCCGCATCCGCCTCGGTGAGCGTCTCCTCGTCGAACTGGTTATAGACACCCGCCGAGGAGATGAAGAGGAACTTGCCCATGTTCTGCTTACGGGCGAACTCGAACGCGTTGAGGGTGCCGATGAGGTTGACGTTCACCAGCTTGGAAGGGTCCTCCTTGGCCTCCTGGATGCTCGGCGTGAGGGCGGCGGCGTGGACGATGGCGTCGACTTCTCCGGTGACCTCCGTGGACCAGGCGGCCGGATCGGCCACGTCCAGCACCACGTACTCGAGCCGGTCGCTCGGCGTGTCCGACCGGGGGACGAACTCGTCAGGCGGGAGGATGTCCGCTGCCACCACGTGCTCTCCGCCCAGGGCGAACGCTCGGACCAGTGCCCGTCCGAAGAACCCGGCTGCGCCGGTGATCAATACTCTCATCTCGACTTGCTGTTCCCTTCCCCCGCGCCCGCGCGCAGGCTCATCCAGTTGCTGTCGGTCTGCCCCCAAGCTCGGGTGTCAATGCCAGTGAACTCGGGCGGCCTGTCGATATTAGTGGTCACTGGTTGGACTCACCGCGGCGACCCGGGGATACGCCTAAGGCATGTGGCGCCGGCGAGAAACGGCCTGCCAAGCCGGCCACCACGTAGGAAGCAGGCCGGACGATGCACCCGACCTGCTCCGAACAGGGTTCCCTACCAGATCGCACCGAGTGATCTAGGCGTCGAGAACTATCCACTCGTCAGTCTGATCGACCATCCGGGTGCCCCCGTCGGGACCGACCAGAACGTTGTCGGCGATGCTGATGCCACCCAACCGGGCGCCTGTCTCGGGATCCGAGAAACCGCCGACGGCGGGGTGGAGGTTGATCATCATGTTCTCTTCCATGATGCGGCGCTTGCCGGGCACCCACGGGGGCTCCAGCGAGTCGATGCCGATCCCGTGAGCGGTGTAGGAGTTGGAGTCCCTGGCGTCGTACCCGTACTTGTCGTAGACACGATCGCGGGCGTCGAGGACGGTGTCGGAGTCCTCGCCCGCCTTCATGGCCTGCACGCACGCCTCGAAGCTCTCGACCCGCATCTCCCAGAAGGCCTTCTGCTCGTCATTGGGCGGCTTGAAGCTGTACACCCGGCGGACTTCCACCCAGTAGCCCAGCGGCCCGCCCCACTCGAGGTCGATGACCATCACATCGTCCTTCTCGATCACGCCCCGGGTACCCGGGCTGAAGCAACTGAAGGGCGCACGTCCCATGAGGGCGATTCCCTCCATGCAGCCCAGCTGGCGGGCCAGACGGTGGGCCTCGGAGAGGACGTCCACCTCCTGGACGCCCGGACGGATCTCCGCCTCGAGCGCGTTGAAGACCCGGCGCATGATGTTGCCGGTCTCGATGGTCGAGTCGATCTCCTCCTGGCTCTTGATGGCCCGCACGTCGTCGAAGAGGTCGGTGGCGTCCACCCAGTTGGCGTTGGGAAGGGCGTTCTTCATGCTGTTGTAGTCGGCCACCGAGGTGATGTCGGCCAGACCGACCACCCCGATCGTGCCGCCGGCGAGACCATGGTCGGAGAGGATCCCCCCGATCTCGGTGCCCGCGTCGTCGGGCTGGCGGTAGTCGTCCAGCCACATGCCCTGCATGGCGTAGCCGGTACCCCACAGCGGATCGACCACGAAGGTGGCCTCGCCCTTCATCGGCAGAACCACGAAGCCGCGGCCGGCCCACTGGAAGATGTCGCTCACGTACTGGACCCGTCCCCGCACGAACTCGTCGCCCCTGCTACAGATGACGAACGCATCCATGCCGGCGCCGGCCATGGCCTCCCGGAGCACTGCGTAGCGGCGGGCGCGCTCGCCATCCGAGGTGATGTGGGTTACGGGTACGTGGGTCATGCTGACGGGTCTCCTTCATCCTGGGGGGCGGACCGTCGGACTCTACTAGTCGGGGTCGGCGGGCCGAAAAAGCGAAGGCAATGCCAGCCAGCGCACCAGCCAACCGCCTCCTGAGACACCCAAGAAGTGAGGTGTGATCCATCCCGGGGACAAAGATCCTTGACAATCTTACGTGTGATGGCAGATATTCAAGGAAAACCGCGCGTACAGCACCCCGGCTAGATTACGCGCCTGAGCCGCTGACCGTTCTACGTTCCACAGCCGGGCCTAATGAAGAAGGGGTGGGAACCGTGGCATCGAGAGGGTTTTCCATCAACATCTTCATACCTTCGGGCGATCCGGCGGGTCTCCGAATCGTTGAGAAGCCGAACTGGACAGGAAAGGGCCTCGTCTTCGAGCGCTCCGACCTCGGGGACGTCCGGCAGAGGCGTGAACTTGACGGGCCCGGTGTGTACATCATATGGGGTCCCGGTGATACGGGACAGCTACCTCGTGTCTATGTAGGCGAGGGAACTACAACACGGGAACGCATCATCGCACATCACAAGTCAAAGGACTTCTGGATCTCCGCTGCCGTCTTCACCAGCAAAGACCAAGGCCTCAACAAGGCCCACATCCAGTACCTTGAAGCCCGCCTGCTGGGTCTCGCGGATGAGGCAAAGCGCTGCGAGTTGGACAACGCCAACGTACCCCAGGTGCCATCGCTCGGGGAGGCTGAAGCGGCGAACGCCGAGTCGTTCCTTCTTGACATGCTGCTTTGCCTACCAATGGTCGGGGTCAGGTTCTTCCAAAAGCCCGGCGCGCAGACTCCAGCGACTCGCTTACTGACGTTACGAGCGAGGAACATCACTGCCCAAGGCTTCGTGGACTCAAGTGGCTTTGTCGTTAAGTCTGGTTCTCAGGCCGTCATGGAAGAACTCCCATCAATCCACGCTTACCTGTCGGTACAACGGTCCGCGCTGATCGAACGTGGCGTTCTCCAGAGAACTGACGACAGTTCGTGCTATCGGCTCACGCAGGACTACCCCTTTGGCTCACCCTCCACCGCGGCCGGTGTCCTGATCGGAAGGCCGGCCAACGGCCGGTTGGAGTGGAAGGATGAAGCAGGACGAACACTGAGGGACCTCCAAGAAGAAGACCCCCGATGACCCGTGAGGCTGGCAGCCTCGCAACCGTCTTCGCAACATCGTAAGGCTACGTCACAATCTGAACCGAGCAGCCTCACAAAAACACCGGAGCAAACACCACCTTCGGATGCACCGGAGCAAACACCACCTTCGGATGCAGGGCGCTCACTCCTCGCTTGGTGTGCGGCAGGCATCGAACGATGCCATGGCGTAGCCCAGCAGGGTGTAGTAGCCGACGAGGATGCTGAGCTCGACCACGCCCTCGGTTCCGAGATGGGATTCGACGCGGGCGAACGTCGATGCGGACACGGATGACACCGAGCAGAGCTCGCCGACCATGTCCAGGATGGCGGCCTCTCTCGGCGCCAGGTCCCCCACCTCCCCGTCGAGGTGGTCGATCGCCTCGGGACTGGTCCCCTCGCGACGCGCCAGGTCCACATGGGTGTCCCAGACGTAGTCGCAGCCGTGGGCCCGGCCGGTCGCCAGGATGGCCAACTCCCGGTCGGCGCCGTCCAGGCCCGACTCGAAGCGAACCACATGCCCGAGCCTTGCGATGTGCTCCGCCTGCTCGGGAGCATGCAGCAACACCTGGAAGGGCCTCACCAGCTCGCCCCTGCTCCCTACGATCCAGTCGAACAGCCGAGCCTGGCCCGGAGCGAGCCCATCCTTGCGGTCGATCAGCTCTATTCGCGCCATCTTCCCTCCGTGCTCTCGGTCACGCGATTGCCTGACCGACCGTAGCGCCCCTGACCGGCAGTCTCACGGCAGGCAACCGGCGGGTAGACTCGCCGCCGATGGACGGACCGAACCGCCAAGATGGCCGCTGAACGCGACCAAGTCCGCATACTCCGGGATGAGGAGGATGCTCCGGAACTTCCCATCGTCGAGCACGGCGGCCGGGCCTGGGTGGTGGTCTGGCCGGGCCTGGACGCCCATCTGCGCTCCATACACCACATCTCCCTGGAGCCGGGCGGGCGAACCGTCCAGCTCGAGCACCCGATGGAGTCCGTCTACTACACGATGTCGGGAAGCGTGGCGGCGGCGGACAACTCCTTCGACCGGCGCCTCGACGTCCCGACCGGGGCGATGGCACACATCGGAGCCGACACGAGGTACGTGTTCGAGGCGGGCCCGGACGGCGCCGAACTGATCGGGGGTCCCTGCCCGGCCGACGAACGGCTCTATGCCCATCTCGAGTACGAGCGGCGCTCAACCCCACCGCCGCCTGCCGCCGGTAGCCGCCTCGCGGCTCGGGGTGTCCGCATCTTCCATCGCGACCAGCCGACCGCCATCGTCCCGATGATCGCCAGGGATGCCCGCCTGATCGTGTGGGCCGGAGTCGGCGCGTACACGGCCAACATGAACTATGTGGACATGCAGGCCGGGGAACGGAACAAGGAGCATGTACATGTCGAGTCCGAGGACACGATCTATATCCTCGACGGCAAGGGGAGCATCGAGGACCTGACCAACGACCTCCGGCTCGAGTTCGAGGCCGGGGACGTGGTTCACGTGCCGGTCGGGATCTGGCACGCCGTATCGGGAGACCGCGACGATCACGTGGAGAGCGTGGGGGGCCCGTGTCCGGCCGATTGGAACATGTTGCGGATAGCCGGCCTCATGCCGGACGGTCCACTGGGACGGGAGTAGCACAATGGTCAACAAGGTCTCGATAGGTCTGGTACAGATCGGGGGCGAACCCCTGGCCGTCGAGGAGAACCGCGATCTCACGGTCCGATGGACAGAGCGCGCCTTCAATGCGGGGGCGGACATCGTGGTGCTGCCCGAGATGATCATCCACGGGTACGCCTTCGACTGGCGGGCGCTGGCCGAGACCGCGGAACCGGTTGACGGGCCGACCGTCAAGCAGTGGACCTCCCTGGCGGCCGAGGCCAACGGATACGTGGTGGGCGGCTTCTGCGAGCGGGACGGCGAATCGCTGTACAACACGGCGGTGGCGGTCGGGCCGGACGGAACCATCCTCCACTACCGCAAGACCCACCTGTTCGCCAACGAGAAGATCGCGTTCCACGACGGCGACCTCGGCTTCCCGGTGGCCCACACCCGGTTCGGGACTATCGGGTTGTGCGTCTGTTACGACCTCCGCTTTGTAGAGGTGGTACGGCTGATGGCCCTGAAGGGCGCCGACCTGATCTGCGTTCCGACCGCCTGGCTGCCCGGCTACGACAAGGAACGCTGGGACCAGGACGGAATGTGTCCCCAGGGCAAGGGGGCGGTGCTCCAGGCCAACCTCTCCCAGGTCTACATCGCCTGCGCATCCCAGGCCGGCCGCCACGGGGAGTTCGACTTTCTCGGCTCGTCGATCCTGGTCGATCCCTACGGCAAGCTGGCGTCCGGGCCGTTACCCGGCTCGGAGGACGCCATCAGCGTCACCGAGGTCGACCTGGGCGCAGCCAAGCGAGCGCAGGTGCGGGGCGAGTTGATCGCTCCCCGCGCCGACCGCCGCACCGATCTCTACGGGATCTGGGAAAACGGTCTGGAAAACGGCCTGAAGTACTAAGAGTCGGGTCGTGTACCGGACCCGTGTTCCTGCTCCCTACCATCCGTCAGCAACCGAAACCGGAGGTAAACCGAAATGAAGCTCGTCGATCTCTCCCACCCGATCAACATCCACACTCCGGGTTGGGTCGGGTACCCCGGATCCAAGATCTATTACACCCAGACCCTGCAGACCAACCGGGTGGTGTCACAGAGGATCGAGTCTTCTCTGCATGTGGGAACGCATCTCGACGGTCCGATGCACATGGCCGACGGGGGCGGCGACATGGCCTCGCTCCCGCTCACCAAGCTGATCCACGAAGGGGTCATCGTCGACGTGTCGGAGGAGGTGAGCGACTGGAGCATCATCACGCCCGAGATGATCACCTCCAAGGTGGAGGTCAAGAAGGGCGACATCCTGATCATCCACACCGGCTATCACCGCTACTACGAGGGGAAGCCCGAGCAGGACCTGACCCGTTACTTCTGCATGCATCCGGGCGGGACCAGGGATCTGGCCGAATGGATGCTGGAGAGGGAGCTGGCGTGGTGGGGAATCGACGCCGGCTCGGGAGATCACCCCATGAACACCACCATCCGCCACATGCGACCCGACCTGACCAGGCGCTTCGAGCAGAAGGTGGGCATGCCGGTGAGGGACTACTTCGGCGAGTACACCTACACCCACCACCGGAGCGGGCGGGAGATCACCGAGGACCTGTTCCCCCTCCACTATCTCGCCTTCCCGAAAGGATGCATCCACGCCGAGAACGTGGGCGGCGACATCGAGAAGGTGCTCAACCAGCGATGCATCATCGGCGCATTCCCGTGGAAGTTCGAGGGTGGCGAGTCATGCCCGTGCCGCATCATCGCCTTCTTCGATGTCGGCGACCTGACCGTGGAGGAGATGTTCCAGGCCGTCTGATCCCCGGGCCGGGCCGGCCGGTGGAACGACACCGTAGCTAGCCTCCAACGGGCATGGGGTCGAGCTACGAGGCATTGGTACGGGTTGAGGATGTGGTCGCTCACTATCCCGTGCGGATGGACGGCGCCCTCGGCCGCGTCCGCCGGCTCAGAGCCGTGGACGGGGTAAGCCTTGCCATATCAGAAGGGGAAGCTCTGGGCCTGGTGGGAGAGTCGGGCTGCGGCAAGTCGACCATCGCCAAGCTGATCCTGAGGCTGCTTACCCCGAGTAGCGGCCGGATCGTCTTCATGGGTGAGGACATCACCGGGTTGGGCCGTCGAGACATGCGGCCCATCCGCCGTAACATGCAGATCGTCTTCCAGGATCCGTTCGCGTCGCTCAACCCGGGCATGCGGGTGGGTGAAATCGTGTCGGAGCCGTTGGTGGTCCACAATCGCCGTCAGGCGAGTCCCGGGGAGATCACCGAACTCCTGGACCTGGTGGGGCTCCATCCGGGAGATGCCAGGAAGTACCCCCACGAGTTCTCGGGGGGGCAGCGCCAGCGGATAAGCATCGCCCGGGCGCTGGCACTGCGCCCGAAGCTGCTGGTGCTGGACGAACCGGTATCGGCCCTCGACGTATCCATCCAGGCGCAGATCATCAACCTGCTGATCGAGTTGAAGCAGAAGCTGGGACTGGCTTACCTCTTCATCGCCCATGATCTGTCGGTGGTGCGGCATGTGTCCGACCGGGTGGCGGTCATGTACATGGGCAGGATCGTCGAGCACGGACTTCGCGACGAAGTCTTCTCCCAGCCCGACCCACCCGGTGTGGTTATAACAAATACGCGGCCCCCAGACCCGAAATAGAGGGGGTTTGGGGGATATGGGTTTAAAAAAAA
>VXRE01000033.1 GCA_009838635.1 Acidimicrobiia bacterium
GGGTGGGGTCGCCTCTGACCGCTAGCTAAGGGTGAATGGCCGTTCGGTGGGCAACGGTCGGACACCTACTCGTAGTTCCGAACCATGTGGGGGTTTGCAGGTTGGTCCGGAAGCCAGGAGCCGGCCCGTGTGCTCCCTTTGCCGCGGCTCGCCGGCCCGGAAACCCCGGAGGGCGAGACGGGTGGCCGCTACCATCCGGCACGAGAGGGGTTCTCCTTCAGTGCGTTCGGGGGAAAGGGGTGAACCATGAGAACCGATTCCATGAGAACCGATGCGATCCACAGGCTGGAGGCCTGGGCGCTCATGGTGGGGCCGGCCATGGCCCTGGTCTTCTTCCTGGTCGAGCCGGGCGGGCTGCTCGTCGAGCCGGCGGATTCGATGGACTCCGTCGGCAGGATTACCGCGCTGGCCGCGAATCCCTTCCTGGCGCATCTGTCCGCGCTCTTCGTACCGCTTGGCCTGCTCCTCCTGTTGTACGGGTTGTCCGGAGTGAGCCGGGTGACCACGGGGCCTGATTACGCCGCCGCCGGAACGAGGTTCGGTCTGCTGAGCGCAACCGTGGGCGGTGTCGGATGGATACTCGCCACCGGGCTCGACCACCTGCTCGCGCAGACCAAGGTGTCTTCAGCGGAGGCTCTAGCAGCCGCCATACCGACCTACCGGACCGGGCTGGGCATCACGTTGGTATCCGGTGTTGCCGTATCGCTGGGTCTGCTGGCCTTCAGCCTGAGCCTGGCGGCCAGGGAACGTAGTGGCCTCCACAGGACGGCCGCCCTGGTGATCGCCGTGGTGTCCGCCATCTCCGTTGCAGCGTTGATCATCGGTTACACCACCCCGAGCGAGGCCATGATCGCGATCGGACGCGCCTGCTACTTCCCGTGGGTGATCTGGTTCATCATGCTCGGTTCGAGATTCCTCAAGGCGGGGCGCCCGGCATAGATACCTGACGTGGGCGCCGCCCGACCCGGAGGCCGAGCCGCACCCGGCTAGCCGAGGGTCTCCCGCACGGCCGAGACCACCCGTCGCGGGGTGATGATGGCGTGCTCCTCCACCCCGAACTGGGGCCAGGGGGCATCGAAGCCGGCCACCCGCGCTATCGGGGCCTCGAGATCGTACAGCGCCTCCTCCGCCACCGTGGCCGCCACCTCGGCGGCCATCCCAGCGGTTCGGGGGGGCTCCTGAACCAGTACGAGGCGCCCGGTCCTGGCCACCGAGTCGAGCACGGTGTCGCGGTCCCAGGGCTTCAGGGTGCGCAGGTCGATCACCTCGCACGACACCCCCTCGCGTTCCAGCCGGCCGGCGGCGGACATCGCCACGCGGACCATTCCCCCGTAGGTGACCACCGTCACGTCGTCGCCGGCTCTGCGGATCCGCGCCCGCCCGATCGGGAGGGTGTAGTAGCCGGTGGGGACGTCCTCGCGTCCGGCCCGGTACAGCACCTTGGGCTCCAGGAAGAGCACCGGATCCGGACTCTCCGCCGCCGCGGCCAGCAGGCCCTTGGCATCCACGGCCGTGGACGGGACCACCACCGTCAGGCCCGGAGTGTGGACGAAGTAGGCCTCCGGGCTGTCGCCGTGGAACTCGTGGGGAGCGATACCGCCGCCGTTGGGCCAGCGCACCACGATGGGGAGCGAAACGTTGCTCCTGGTGCGGAAACGGAACCGGGCCATGTGGCTGACGATCTGGTCGAACGCCGGGTAGACGAACCCGTCGAACTGGATCTCGACCAGAGGCCGCGCCCCGCCGATGGCCATTCCCACCGCGGTGCCGGCGATGCCGGTCTCGCACAACGGGGAGTCGATGACCCGGCCGGCGCCGAATCGGTCCAGGAGGCCGGCGGTGATGCGGAACACGCCTCCGGTCCGGCCCACGTCCTCGCCCATGATGATGGCCTCCGGATGGCGGTCCATGACCTCCGCCAGAGCGGCGTTGATCGACTCCGCCATGTTCCAGTGGGCGGTGGGGCCCTTGAGCACAGGATCGTGCCCTATCCGCCACCGCTCGCCTGGTTCCAGCCGGGAAGGGCCGGAGTCTTCACGTCTCAGAGCCGTCTCGTACTGGCGGGACAGCGCCTCGGGCACTTTGGCGTAGACGTGCCGCACCGCTTCCTCCCGGGGTGGCGGCTCCCGCCCTTCTATCTCCGCCAGGGCCAGGTCCATCTCGCTCGCCTCGTCCGTCACCTGCTCGTCGATATCGTCCGACCACAGGTCCAGGCTGTCGAGGTAGCGGCGCATACGGTCGAGCGGGTCACGGGCCCGCCAGGCCTCCACCTCGCTCTCGCTCCGGTAAAGGCTCGGGTCGTCGGCGGTGGCATGAGGGCCGAACCGGTACGTGATGGCCTCGATGAGGGTGGGTCCCTCCCCGCGGCGGGCCCGGTCCACCGCCTCCTTGGTGGCCGAGTAGACGGCCAGCACGTCCATCCCGTCGACCTTGACGCCCGGCATTCCATAACCGATCGCCTTGTCGGCCAGATCGGTAGCGGCGGTCTGGCGCCTGGTCGGCATTGAGATCGCCCAGCCGTTGTTGGAGCACAGGAACACGGTCGGCGCCTTCCAGACCCCTGCGAAGTTCATCGCGGAGTGGAAGTCGCTCTCGGAGGTGGCCCCGTCGCCGAAATAGACCATGGTGATCAGGTTCTCCCCGGCCAGACGGGCGGCGTGGGCATGCCCGACAGCGTGGGGCAGTTGGGTGGCGATCGGGATCGTGTGGATGTTCATGCGGTACCGGTGCACATCCCAGTCACGGTTGGGAAGGCCCCGGTAGTACGACAGCATGACCGACCACGGCATCCCTCTGACCAGTTGGGTGGCGTGTTCCCGGTAGCTGGGGTAGACCCAGTCGTCGGGCTCGAGCGCGTAGGCCGAACCCACCTGGGCAGCCTCCTGTCCCTCTCCCGGCGGGAAGGTGCCGAGACGGCCCTGGCGCTGCAACCTCATGGCCCGCCGGTCGAAGCGCCGTCCCAGCGCCATGAACCGGTACATCTCCAAGAGGTCCTTGCCGTCCAGATCGGGCGGCTCGCCGACCAGCTTCCCCGCCGGATCCAGGATCTGCAACACCGAACTGTTCCTTCCGCTTGCTGGCGGCATTTTAGGGAGGCAAGACCCCCCGCCCGCTATCCGCCGAGTCTACGGCCGGGCTCCAAAGCACTCGACTTGTTTATGACCATCGGGGCGAGCGAAAAGTTTCCCGCAGGGCACGGTTCGGAGGCCCCGGCTCGGTCACCGTCTGTCTCACTATGCTCCCGCCAGTGGTCCGCATACGAGCCGCCATCGATGACCTCGTTCCTTACGACGGCGGCCCCGGCTTCGAGGAGTTCGCCGACCGTTTCGGCGCCAGAGGGATTGCCATGCTGGCCGGCAACGAGTACCCGACTCCTCCCTTTCCCGAGGTTCTGGGCGCCATCGCGGCGGCCGCCGCAGGCATCCACCGGTACCCGGACGCGGGCACGGTCCGCCTGAGAGAGGCCCTGGCCGAGGCCCTGGGCATCACCCCGGACTGTGTGTGGCCCGGCGCCGGTAGCTCGGAGAACCTCACCACCACGGCCCGGGCTGTGGGAGGCCCGGGGACCAGCATCGTCTACCCGTGGCCCTCGTTCGCCATGTACCCCATCAACGCGGTGTACGCCGACGCCGAGAGCATCCGGGTGCCGCTCGACGAAGCCCTACGGATCGACCTCGGGGCGTTGTACGGGGCGATCCGGGACGACACCACCCTCGTGATCATATGCAACCCGAACAACCCGACGGGGAGCTACGTGACCCGCGCGGAGATCCATGAGTTCGCCGATCGGGTTCCGGAGTCGGTCCTCGTGCTGGTGGACGAGGCCTACGGGGAGTTCGTGGCAGCCGAGGAGGAGTCCAGCATCGTCCCCCTCGCCGTAGGACGTCCCAACGTGGTGGTGGCTCGCACCTTCTCCAAGATCTACGGGCTGGCGGGCCTCCGCGTCGGTTACATGGTTGGCCAGGCCCCCACCCTCCGGTCTCTCCGCAAGGCCCAGAGCCCGTTCGTGGTCGGTTCCCTGGCCGAGGTGGCCGCCACCACGGCCCTGCGTTTCCCCGAGCGGGTGAGGGAACGGTTCGATCTCAACCGCCGGGGAGTCGACTACCTCGAGGGCGCCCTATCCGACCGGGGTATCCGTTACGTTCCCACCCAGGCCAACTTCATCTGGCTGCGCCTCGGCCCCGGTACGCCAGGGATAGTCCAGGAACTCCTGGAGATGGGCACGCTCATCCGTAAGGGAACCGAGGACTGGACCCGCGTGTCCGTTGGCACCGAGTCCGAGAACCGACGTTTCGTAGAGGATCTCGACCTGGTGCTGCGGCGACGCCGCTCCTGACCTCCAGCCCGTTTCCGGTGGGTCTCAGAGGCCGGGCGGTTCCAGTCCTTCCAGCCATGACTCCGACTGTTCCAGGAGCCACATGCTCAGGCCGTGCGCGCATTCGAGGACGTCGCACACGTTGATCTCCCGCCGGAACATGTCCCGGAGCCGGAAGTCGAGCCGGCCCACCAGCGACAGGCTTCGCCTGGCCGGGTCGGTCACCGACATGTACGTGTCGGTGGCGGACACCTCCACCGGCAAGGTCGTGCCCGAGACCCCGGCCAACTCGGTGGCGAGGATGAGCAGATCGGGAGGGTTGGGCAGCGGCGGCAAGGCCCACTTGAAGAACAGGGGCAGCTCCAGCTGGCGTTCCTGCTCCTCGTCCATCTCGAGATGCTGCGCCATCAGGTCTTCGAAGGCCAGGATCACCCGGGGTTCCACCTCGAGCACCATCAGCATCTCGAGCGGTCCCTCGCAGGCCTCCTCCGGGTGCAGGTCCACCTCCCAGGCCTGTCCCAGCGAGAAGGACTCGATGAAGTGGCGCTCCGCGTGCACATGGAACCCATGGTCGACCGCATGAGCCTTCATGTCGGTGATGAAGCCGGCGATGTCTACTGTCATGGGCGGCGCTTCCCCTCACGGGCGGGTGGGGTCAAGGACGGACCTCGTAGTAGTTGTGGATGGGGTCGTCTTGGAGGCGGAACATACGGAAAGAGGTGAAACCGGCACCCCTGACGATGCGCTCCGCTTCGGCGGGATGGAATCCTAGGGTACCGAGCCCGGCGGCGCCCTCCTGGGAGGCGGCCGAGAGCAGGCAACCCGACAGGCTGTAGCCGTACTGCATGGCCAGCATGGGATTCCTCAGGTTGTCCTCGAACGTGTCGTAGCAATGCGTGTCCTTGATCAGCCATATCCCGTCGTCCTTCAGGGATCGCCGGACCGCGGCTGCGATGCGATCCGGGAAGGGCGCGTCATGCATGCAGTCGAGGGCCAGCGCCAGGTCGTAGCGGCGCTCACCCGCCAGATCCTCGCCGCCGGCCTCGTGGATGGTGGCGTTGGGCAGGTCGCGGATGCGGCGCCGGGCCCGGGAGCAGGCGATACCGGAGGG
Organism: Acidimicrobiia bacterium; assembly: GCA_009838635.1. GTDB lineage: Bacteria > Actinomycetota > Acidimicrobiia > Spongiisociales > Spongiisociaceae > Spongiisocius. The sequence continues at coordinate 5,427 of VXRE01000033.1, forward strand.
CTCGTAGCCATCTACGGTGCAGGCCGGGAATCGTTCGGCCAGGGTTCGGAGGGTGATGCCCCCTCCGCTCCCCACTTCGGCCACCCGGCACCCGGCCTCCAGCTTCCCCATCAGCCCGTCCACGGAGGGCAGCACCCGCTCCAGCAGGAAGGGACCCACCCCGACCCTGTTCATGCGGTCCACCTGGCGGGCGACCGACTCCCCCATCCGGTGGTAGGTGATGCCGATGCCGGTGCGGAAGGCGTTGACCATGTCATCGATGCGTTCGGGATGGAACCCCCCGATGAAAGCGCCGGCGGCGAAGGCCATGGCGTCTTCGTCGACCATCACCTGCTCGCCCTCGGGGCTGAGCGAGAACCCGTTCTCCGGCGTGCGGTCGATCAGCCCGGCCGCAGCCTGGCCGAGGAGCCACTCTCGGACCCAGCGCTCCGCCAGGCCGGTCCGCTCGGCCAGTTCATCGGAGGTCATCTCCTCGCCTCCGGCCATCGCCCGGTAGAGGCCGAGCCGATCCCCCAGGTGGACCATGAGGCTGACCACCTCGCCCTGCTTGTAGTGCCAGATCCTGAGGGCGTATTCCTTGAGGAGATCCGGGTCGGTCGAACGCACTGTCGGGATACCCTAGTTGTCCTCGGCGGGCCCCACCACGCGACAAGCGAACCGGTGAGGATGGCTGCCGGCAGACCTCTAATTCAGGCGAGGGTTCTCCGGGTAGGTCGAGAAGAAGGCGTACCGGCCTCCTGCCCGCCTCAGCACCTCTCCCCACAGATTCTCCGGTTGCGGGGTGAAGACGTCCTCGGGCTCGCCATCGACCACGAACCACCCCCTGGCCTCCAGCTCCGACTCGAGCTGCCCGGGACCCCACCCGCTGTAACCGGAGAAGACCCGGGCCTCCAGACCGGCGTCCGAGTCGGGCTCGGCCTCCAGATCGACCACCTGGACACCCACCACTTCAGGCCAGCCCTCCAGGGGCTGCGCCCCGGCGCCCCTGGCCAGACCTAGACCGCCGCCTTCCCCGACCGGACCGCCCACGAACACGACACGTGGGTTCGCCGCCGCCGACCACCACCCGGGTAGGTGATCCAGCAGGTCGGCCTCCGTGGGCCGGTTCAAGACCAACCCGACCGCACCCTCGGGGGTGTGCTCGATCATCAGCACGACTGTCCGGTTGAAGTTGGGATCGACCATCCCGGGCATGGCCACCAGCAACCGCCCCGCCAGCGAGGTGAACTCTTCCTCTGCGCCCTCGGGCAGGTCCCCGGCGATGCTTTCAGAACCCGTCATGTCCCCCCGATCTTGCCACATCCTCGCCACCCATACCGCCGCCGGCCCAGTTCTTGCAACAGCGTTATGGCATATACTCACGTTAGGCGCGAGGTGAACAGGATGACTAGGAAGGAAAAAGGAATGGCCACTGCCACCGAGGGATACGTGAATGCCCGCGCCGATGTCGTACGAGCCGAGACCCAGACCACGGTCGCCGAGGCGCTGCTGAGGGTGGAGCGGTCCATCACCATCCTGACCCGCTGGATCATCGGCGTCATGGTCGGGCTGTTTACGGCCTTCGTGGCCATCAACGTGTCCATCGTCCTGACGGTGGCCAACCCCTAGCCACCGGAAGCGGCCCGGCTCGGACATGATGCCGGTACGAGCTAACCCTGACCGCCCCGCACTATCCGGTGGCTCTCTTCACCCGTCGGGCTATCCCGCCGGACTTACACCACCCGGTGTTGCGGCTCAACCAGGGATTGGTCACTGCTGGTTGCCTAACTGCAAATCCAGGCCGGCTTGATGGTGCAGTCCATTGCCGCTGCCGAGCCGATTCGGCGGCATGCGGCACTGAAGATGCGCAGCCTTCCGATAGTGGCCGGCCCTGGGATCACCCCGCTCCGTGGAGGGCTATGCGCAGCGCGTCCGCCTCGATGGCCTTCCAGCGCATGCTTACTTCCGCTGTCGGGAGGAAGTACTGGCTGCCATGGACCGCACCGGGGAGGATGTGCAGCTCGGTCGGCACTCCGGCTGCCGCCAACCGTCGGGTGTATTCGATGGACTCGTCCACGAACAGGTCGAGGTCTCCGACGATGATGAAGGCCGGCGCCAGTCCGGTCAGGTCCTCGGCTCGGGCGGGGGAAGCGTAGGGAGACACGTCCTCGCTTCCGGCCGGCTTGCCCAGCAGGGAGCTCCAGCCGATGATGTTGGCGGCCCGGTTCCACACCTTTGGATGATGGACCCAATGACTGGAACGGGTGATGTTGCGGTCGTCCAGCATCGGGCAGATCAGCTGCTGGAAGATGATGTCGACACCCCTGTCCCTCGCCACCAGGGCCAGGGCCGCCGCCAGGCCACCCCCGGCGGAAGCGCCGCCGACGGCTATCCGACCGGTGTCGACTCCGAGGCTGTCCGCGTTGGAGACCAACCACTTCAGTCCGGCGAAGCAGTCCTCGATCGGTGCGGGATGCGGATGCTCCGGGGCGAGGCGGTACTCCACGGAGGCCACTACGCACCTCATATCGGTGGCCCAGCCCTTGCAGTCGGCGTCGTTTATGGCGACATCACCCATCACCATGCCGCCGCCGTGGATCCAGTAGAGAGCCGGCGCACCCGCGTCCAGACCTGACGGTGTGTAGACCCGAACCATCACATCCGGATCCCCGTCCGCTCCAGGAGCCCAATGATCCTCTACCTCAACTCCCGGAACATCGGGAGCCTGGGCGGCCATGGCGGCCATGAAGCCGGCGGCCATCTCCCGGGCCGTAGGGAGATCTGAGAGATCCAGCAAGGCCTCGGGAATCATCTCGAGAACGGCCTTGTGTGCCTCATCGAGGCGATCGTCGAACTCCACCACGGTTATCTCCTTCGCTAACCGAGTCCGGTTCTTCCGGACCTCAGTTCGACGGTACCACCCGACGTTCGCCGCGCGACCTTGAGGCCGAACTTTTGATGGGGTGACCGCTCTCTTCTAAGGGGGGCTTCCGATCTCGCCACGGCAACTCCGCTGCCTCCATGCCGGAGGATCAGGTGCCCAGCCGCTCGTCGAGATAAGCGATCAGGGCTGCTTCGTATCGCAGTGGGTAGTCGTCCCAGGCGTCGCCGTGAGCACAGCCTTCGTAGACGGTCAGTCGCGGCGGGTACCGGAGCCCGGCCCGGATACGTTCGAGGTGGCTGATCGGGATGCGGTCATCGATGTCACAGTGGGCAAGCCCGATGGCATAGGAGTATCTCGCTGCGTCTCCAGCCGGGTAGACCCCTCCGATGTCGATGCCCTTGGAGAGGCGAGCCATCAGGATCACGCCCGGCCGCAGGACGGAGGCCAGCCAGGAAGGGGCGGAGGTGCGCCGCGCTACCTCCTGGACTACCAGATCGGACAGCGAGGCGAAGGCCGAGTCGGCGAAGACACCGGCGACAGCAGGTTCGCGCCATCCCGACATCAGGGCGATCGCGCCGCCGTAGGAATTGCCATGCAGGAAGATCGCGCCGGCTTCCGCCCCGCGTTCGCGGATCAGGTAGTCGACCGCGCCCAGCAGGTCGTCCTGCTCGTGGACTCCGGCGCCCATCTGGGCCTGGCCGGACTCGCCGTGACCGCGCAGGTCGAATGCGAGCACCGAGTAGCCGCTCTCGATCAGGGCCGGCGCCATGGCGAGCATGGAACTGCGGTTGCTGTCGATGCCGTGCACGCGGATCACCGTGGCGCGGGCGTCGGGGGCCGGTAGCCACCACCCTCGGAGGACGATCGTAGGCCAACCGCGCGGCGTGAACTCGACCTCCTCGTAGTGCAGGGCGAAGTCCTGGGGGCGTTCCTCGAGCGGGTTCGCCTCCGCGTCGAGCGCGCTGTCAGCGATGTAGAAGGACACAGCCGCGTAGATCAGCGTGAGGATCACCACCGGGACAGCGACCCGTCTGATCCGCTTCGGGCGGCTCGTTCGGGAGCCCACCCATGACCGGAAGGTGTTTAGGGACCGGATCGTCGCACGATAGCTGCTACCTGCGGTCCCGTCCGGCCTCCAGCAGGAAGGGAGTCGTCAGGTGACGTCGCTTGGGG
>VXRE01000136.1 GCA_009838635.1 Acidimicrobiia bacterium
CCGTCATAACCCTGACACACAGCAGGCATATCAGCCATAGCCGTAGGAGCAGCCGTACCGTCCGCCGGGTAGAACTGGTCGATGTTGTCCGCGCTCACAAAGATGTGGTTCACGTACAGCGGATCCGGTACCGGGTCACCGGCGATCATGGCCAAGATGGCCGGGATCACATAGTTCCCGTACGTCTCGGGGAAGTACCCCGTCGACCCGATGTACTGCGCGTTGGTCCTGATCTCCTGATGGATCGTGGCGTCAGCACCCTGGCTGGCATACACGACCATGTCCTCGATCCCCAACTCACGGGCCGCCGCCAGAGCCGCCAAACCCATGTCGTCGTTCAAGGACACCACCGCGATCCGCTTACCCGGATTAGCCGTGAACGTGTCCAACACCTTCGGGAACGCACCATCGGTGGTACCACCACCGTCGATCCGGGTGACGATCCCCGTCGCGTCCGGCGACCAGTTCTCGAAGTCGCCGTAGTCAAGACCCGTACACACCTGGGAGATACCCCGGACCATGCCGTTGGCCCGATCGATGTTCACCTGGCCGACCACGAAGGTCTCCATCGTCACGACCATATCGATCCCGCAACCCCAGTTCTCCTGGGCCCACTGACCGAGCGCCTGGCCGGCCAACTCACCCGCGTAGCCGTTGTCCGCCCCGAAGAACAGAGCACAAGACGGATGGGCGATATCGATAGCGATCACCGGAAGATTCGGGTCGTTCGCCCGCATCTCGTCACAGAGCGCACCCTCGATCGAAGCGTCGATCTGGAACTGGATCACACCATCCACCTCAGCCAACGTGAACGTCCGAGCGTTCTCGAGAGCCGTCTCACCGTCCAGGTTGTTATCCGCGTACAACACCTCGACATTGCACGCCTCAGCAACCTCCATCAGATTGTCCAACACCTGAGTCACGAACGGGATACCAGCAGTCAGGTCCCCATAACCAACCGTCAGACCAGTCCCGTCATAACCCTGACACACAGCAGGCATATCAGCCATAGCCGTAGGAGCAGCCGCCGCGGTGGTCTCGGTAGCGGCTGCCGTGGTGGCCTGGGTAGCGGCCGGAGCGGCAGTGGTCTCCGCCGGTTCGTCGTCATCGCCGCCACAGGCGGCGGCTACCAGCGATAGGGCCAATACAACCGCCAACAACTTGAGTTTTCTCATCAATCCTCCCTCTGATCGCTGAAGAGATCCCCGTTTTCACCGGGAAACCGGCAAGCACGACCGGCATAGCCCCGGACATGAGCACCCGCAGGTTAATCGAATGAAACCGGTGGTCTGTCTGCGGAACGGCGGTGGGGTATGGCGTCGGCAGCGGTTTTCCTCGCAAGGCCCGCTGACGAAGGCGTACCCGCCGCGGTACGTCAAGGAAGCGAAACGCAGCGACGGGACACCGATGACCGCCAGACCACACCAAGTTGTTTCGCAGACAGACCACTATCGCGTCTGTCTGCGGAACGGCGGTGGGGTATGGCGTCGGCAGCGGTTTTCCTCGCATGGCCCGCTGACGAAGGCGTACCCGCCGCGGTACGTCGAGGAAGCGAAACGCAGCGACGGGACACCGATGACCGCCAGACCACGGGTGGGCCGGAACCTCTCGGGTCCCGATTCCGGGAACCTCGTACTGGCTATTCTTCCGAGCCAGACCACTACCCGGGGAGGCCAAGATGAGCGATATCAGCTTCGTGGACACGCACGTGCACTTCTGGGAGCGGCCCCATCCCACCCTGGCCTGGGTCTGGCTGGCGGACGACTTCATCCACCCACAATTGGGTGACACGGTGCTCCTCAAGTCGATGAAGAAGTATGCGATCGACGAGTTCGCCGCCGAGGTCGAGGGTTCGGGCGTCTCGAAGGCGGTTCACGTGCAGGCGGCCATCGGCAGCGAGGACCCGGTGGAGGAGACCAAGTGGCTCCAGGGGATGATTGACCGCACGGGCTACCCGCTGGCCATCGTGGGGGACGCCCGCATGCAGAGCCCCGACGTCGAGGCGACCATCGAACGCCACGTCGAGTACGCCAACTTCCGCGGCATGCGCGACTTCGCTCAGGGCGACTACCTGGTGGATCCGGACTTCCACCGGGGGTACGCCCTGCTCGAGAAGTACAACCTCGTCTACGACCTCGACGTCTTCTGGGAGAACATGCACAAGGCAGCGGCCATGGCCGCCAAGTTCCCCAACATCATCCTGGTGGTCGACCACGCCGGCTTCCCGCAGGAACGGACCGCCGAGTACTTCTACAACTGGCAGAAGGGCATCGCCGAGTTCAGGGGCATGGACAACGTCTACATGAAGATCTCCGGCCTCGGCATGGGCGACCACATGGCCGGGCGGAAGTGGACGCTCGACACCATCAGGCCGTGGGTGGAGTGCTGCCTGGAGGTGTTCGGCGTGGAGCAGAGCTTCTTCGGCACCAACTGGCCCGTGGACAAGGACTACTCCACCTACCCCGTGCTGATCGACGCCTACCGCGAGCTGATCTCGGGATACAGCGAGTCCGAGCAGACGGCCCTCTTCTCCGGCAACGCCGAGAAGGTCTACCGGATCTAGGGGTCGGTGGCGGTGGTATTTATCGCCTCAACTGGCAACTAAACAACAGTCGGGCGGGAGGTGAAGGCGCGATGAGCAGAACTGCCCTGGTCACCGGGTCGGCGCGCGGGATGGGCGCGGCGATCTGCCGGGCCCTCCGCCAGGACGGTCTACGGGTGATCGGCGCCGACATCATCGGGCATGAGCACGATGACTCGGACGTCTATATCGAGATCGACCTCTCCGATCCCGCCGAATGCGAACGCCTCGTGGCCGAGGCCGGTGAAGTAGACGTGCTGGTCAACAACGCCGCCATCTTCTTCCACAAGCCGATACCCGAGTTCACCGTTGACGACTTCGACTACACCATCGCGGTGAACCTGCGCGCCAACTTCCTCATCTGCCGGGGTCTGGTGGAGGGTATGAAGGAGCGCGGCTGGGGACGGATCATCAACATCTCCAGCGTCGGCGCCCGCACGGGCGGGGTGTCGGACTCGGCGGTGTACAACGCCACCAAGGCGGCCATGATCTCGCTCACCAAGAACTTCGCCCGCAACTACGGCCCCTACGGCGTCACTTCCAACGCGATAGCGCCCGGGTTCGTGGAAGGCTTCATGACCAGCCACGTCACCGATGCGGACCGCGCCCTGTACCTGAGCCAGATACCCGTGGGTCGATCCAGCCAACCGGTGGAGATCGCCAACCTGGTCTCGTTCCTGGCCGGGGACGGCGCCTCGTTCGTCACCGGCGCCACCATCGACATCAACGGCGGCTGGGTGATGACCTAGTGGTTTCTGCTGGTAGTTGATACTTGCCGGGAATAGCTGGCGGTAGTGTCGGAACATGTCCGCGTGGTCTTGGCTCGTCGTGGTTCCCACGCCGGCTTGTCCTGACCAGACTGTGAACGCACTCCGATGACTCCATCCGGGTCGAGACCGACCATCAAAGAAGTCGCCCGGCGGGCCGGGGTGGCCCTCTCATCCGTGTCCCGCGTGTTGAACGACCACCCGGACGTCAGCGAGAACATGCGTACCCGGGTGCTCGAGGCGATCGCCGAACTGGGCTACGAACCCAACCTGCTCGCAGCCAGCCTTCGCACGGGCAGCAGCCGCACGATCGGATTCATCGTCCCCGACCTGCGCAACCCCCTGTTCGGTTCGATAGTCACCGCCGCCCAAGACGTGTTGAGCCGGCTGGCTTACGCGGCGGTCATCACCACCTCGAGCAGCGATGCCGACCGGGACGCCGAAATGGCCCGCCTGCTGCGACACCGCCAAGTTGACGCGCTTATCGTCTCCCCGGCCGACCAGACGCGTGGGGACCTGATCGACGAGCTCCGCAGGTTCAGAGGACCGATCGTCCTCCTGGACCGCGAGGTGGACGGACTGCCGCACGCTTCCATAGTCGAGACCGACCACGGCGGCGGGATGGGACAGGCCACCAGGCATCTCCTATCGCTCGGGCACCAACGGGTGGCCCTGTTGACCGGATCCCTGCACGTCAAGCCCTCTGCCCAGCGAGTGCAGGCCTTTCGGGAGGCGTACAGAGAATCCGGTCTTGCCTGCCCGGAGGATCTGGTCCGGCCGATTGGCTTCGCCCCCGAGTACGGGGAGCAGTCCACCATCGAAGTCCTGGGTATGCCCTCCCCGCCCACGGCTCTGATCGTCGGGGGCAACCAACTCCTCACCGGAGTCCTGAGGAGCCTGCAAGGCCTCGGGTTCAGTCCGGGAGTCGACATCGCAGTTATCTCGTGCGACGACGTGCCGCTGTCGCAATTCCACAACCCACCCATCACGGTGATCGATCGCGACGTGACGGAGATAGGCAGCTCGGCCGCCCGTCTCGCCCTGGAACGTCTCGAGGATCCGGACCAGCCTCCCCGTCGCATAGTGCTGCCCACGACCCTGGTGCTGCGGGACTCGACCCCATCCCATTAGGGAGCAACGGCACCCGGGACCCGTCACCGGCGCCGACGGAACCCGACGACGCCGAACCCGACCCTCTACGTTGAGACCGACGGCGGCCGGCTCAGGTCTCGATTATGCAGACCGGGGTACCTACGGTTACCTCGTCGTCGATCTCGACCAGCAACTCCACGACCGTTCCGGACACCGGGGATGGAAGCTCGGCCTCCACCTTGTCGGTCTCCACCGTCATCAGGGTGTCCCCCTGGGACACGACGTCCCCCGCCGAGACCGCCCATTCGAGAACCAGTACCTCATCGACGGTCTCGCCGAGTTTCGGCATCTTCACGTTGCTACGGATGTCGGCCCCCTGTACCAGCCTGCGGGCAATCTACCAGTGGCGCGCCCGGGTCCTCGACGTCCGCACGTAGGTCTCCGCTACGGGGCGTAGATGTTCCGGAACATGTCGTCCACCGTCGCCGGGTCTCCGGCTGCGGCGGTGGCCTCGGCTTCCACGACGCGGCGGGCGACCCGGGCCTCGACTTCCCCGGCCTCCTCGGCCGTGAGCGCGCCTTCTTCAATCAGTCGGGTGCGGTAGGTGTTGATCGGATCGCGCTCGTACCAACGGTCGAACTCGCCCTCCGGCCGGTAGGGGGCGGTGTCGGCCCTCGAGTGGCCCGCGTAGCGGTAGGTCTTCATCTCGAGCAGGGACGGCCCGTGGCCCGCCCGCGCCCTTTCCAGAGCCTCCCCCACGGCCGAGGCCACCACGTCCACATCCTGGCCGTCGACCACCTGGCCCGGGATGCCGTACGAGGCCGCCCGGTCGGCGATGTTCTCGACCGGGGTCGTCAGGTGGATGGCGCTGTACTCCCCGTACTGGTTGTTCTCACACACGAACACCGCCGGCAGGTTCCAGATGGCGGCCAGGTTCAGCCCCTCGTGGAAGGCGCCGATGTTGGAGGCACCGTCCCCGAAGATCGCGATCGCAGCATCGTCCGTGCCCTTCACCTGGGCGGTCAGGGCGGCGCCGGCCGCCACCGGGATCCCGGCGCCGACGATGGCGAACGTCGGGAGCAGGCCGATCGAGGTGTCACATAGGTGCATGGATCCGCCCACGCCGCCGACCGAGCCGTCTCTCCGTCCCATGATCTCCCCCAGCACCGTCACCGGGTGCATGCCCAACGCCAGGGCGTGACCGTGGCCGCGGTAGGTGCAGGTCACCGTGTCGGTGGGCCGGGCGGCCGCCGCAATCCCCACGGATACTGCCTCCTGGCCCTGACAGGTGTGGGTGGTGCCGTGGACGGTGCCCTCGAAGAACATGGCCTGGACCCGGTCCTCGAAGGCCCGTATCTCGCACATGGCCTCGTAGCGCCCGGCCCGGCCCGATTGGAGCCGGAGCCGCCGATCCAGGGATACGCCGGCGCCGCTCATGCCACCACCTCCCGTGTCTCCCACCAGTGGGGTGGGCGGGTACCGGTTTCGAGAAGGGAACCGACCTGCCGGGCGATGTAGTCGGGACCGGGAAGGTAACGCTGCTCCAGCTCCCTCCCGTACGGTACGTGGATGTCCGGGCACGTGATACGGACGGGCGGCGCCTGGAGGTCTCCGAACAGCTCGCTCGTCACGAAAGCGGTTATCTCGCCTCCCCACCCGCCGGTGAGCGGGTTCTCCTCCACCGTCACCAGGCGTCCGGTCTTCGATACCGACTGGAGCAGAGCCTCCTTGTCGTAGGGGACCAAGGTCTGGAGATCGATCACCTCCGCCGACCAGGGTGCCCCTTCGGCGGCCGCTAGAGCGGCGGGGACCATCGCTCCCATAGCCACCATCGTGACATCGGACCCTTCCCTCACGGTGGCCGCCCGACCGAGCGGGATGATGGCGTCCTCGCCTGTCTGTACCGGCTCCCGCTTGGCGTATAGGGCCCGGGGCTCCAGGAAGACGACCGGGTTGTCGTCACGGATGGCCGCCCGCAGAAGCCCGTAGGCGTTGCCGGCGCCCGAGGCAACCGCCAGCTTGAGCCCCGGCGTGCTGTACATCCACGATTCCAGCGTCTGGGAGTGCTGGCACCCGAAACCGAGACCCGCCCCGATCGAACCCCGCACGGTGAGCGGCACCGAGACCGTCCCGCGCGACAGGTAGTGGAACTTGGCCGCCTCCGTGACGAGCTGGTCCAGCGCCACCCCGATGAACTCGATGAACATGATCTCCACGACGGGACGGAGCCCGGTGGAAGCGGCGCCCACGGCGGCGCCCAGAAACCCCATCTCCGAGATCGGCGTATCCCGTACTCGCGAGGGCCCGAACTCCTTGAGAAGCCCCGCCGAGGTCTTGAAGGGTCCTTCGGCCACCGCGATGTCCTCACCGAACATCACGACGTCGGGGTTGCTGCGCATCTCATCGGCCAGCGCCGTGGCGACCGCCTGGTTCATCCGCATCTTGCGCATGCTGACCTCCTAGGACGTGCTGCGACTCGGAGGGTACCGAAGAATGTCCAGTAGGCCCGATTCGCCGGGCGTCCGTCGAGGCCGGACCCTCAGACGGAGGTAGCTCGCCACAGCCGGTGGGCCTCAACTGCGAACATGAGGGGGAGAGCAGTGTCTATCACGTGCCACACGATGGGCTTCGAATTCGAACCCCATGCATACTCGAACCAGTTGGGAACGAAGGCCAGCGCGAGCAGGACCGTTCCGTAGAACATCACGTTGGATCGGAGCCAGGGGCGAAGGTCCACCGAACTGTCGCCTTCGTACCTGCGCTTCTCCCGCCAGGTGGTCAGCATCATCAGCACCAGACCGGCGGCCATGAGCACGTCGAGCACATGCCACACGTTGTGCGCGGCATCCATGATCTCTCCGCCGGAGTCGTACGCGTACAGCGGGAACACCATGAAATGCACCGCCACCGCCACGGCTACGAGAAGCAGGTAGGCGCTCATCAGCTTGTGTACGGCCATCTTTAGCTCCGCTTCATCCGAGCCGGTGATTCCGGAATGATTGTGCCGACTCCCGGTCGCCCTTGACGCTCGCGGGCTCTGCTCCAACCCGTAGGGGATGGACACGGCCTGAACCATCTCGGTCATTCTGGATGGTCCTCTGAGTTAGCGCAACTTGCTGTATCCTTCTTAGTCTGGTCTGGCTAAGCTATGTCCATGACTACCACGATAGTGAACACTCATGAAGCCAAGTCGCGACTGTCGGAATTGATCCGCAAAGTCCAGGAAGGCGGCGAGGTCGTGGTCGCCCGGAACGGACAACCTGTCGCGAAGATCATCGCCTGGCCACCGCCGCGCCCCGAACGCCGCCCGGGCGCATGGGCAGGAAGGGTCAGATACCACGGCGACATCGTCGGACCCGATGAGGATGTCACTGCGATGTTCTCCGAATCGGCCGAAAGCGAAAGGGCTTGAGACTGCTGGTCGACAGTCACGTAGCGCTCTGGTGGCTGGAAGGAAATCCATCGTTGGGACCGGCGTGCCGGGACTCCATCGAGCGCGCCGATCAGGTGTTCTTCTCAGCCGTTACCCCGTGGGAGCTCGGGATCAAGAAGGCTCTCGGCAAGGTCTCCTTCCCGGACGGACTGGCGGACAGGCTCGAGGCCGAGGGGTTCGAAGCTCTTTCGATATCGGCACGGCATGCCGAACACGCAGCGACCCTCCCGCCGCACCACCGTGACCCCTTCGACCGGATGCTGGTTGCCCAGGCACAACTCGAATCCCTGGCTCTGGTGACCGCCGACCGCGTCCTCAATCCCTATGACGTGTCGATGATCGAAGCCCTGGAGTGATCGAGCGTAACCGCCTCACCACCGCTGGAGGGTCCGAATCATGACTGCATTACACCGATATCCTCCTGACGCCATGGGAGGGCGATCGGGAGCGGCTCGGGTTCGCATGCCGGGCAGGTGTTGAACTCCTCGGCAGCGATCGGACAGCTGCGGGAGCTGGGATCGCGTCGGCCCCTGCTTCTGCTCGGCACTTCGGCGGTGGCCTTCAGCACCGCGCCCGTCTTCATCCAGGCCTCGTCTACCAGCGGTCCCGTGTTCGCGTTCTGGCGGTCCTGGATCGGGATCGTGGCGATCTTCGCCGCGATCACGCTGGCCGGGCGCATCCGCATAGCCTTCCCGCGGGGCCGCGAGTGGAGGCTCCCTGTCTGGGCAGGCTTCTTCAACGCCGTCTCGATGGTCATGTTCATGACCGCCGTCAAGTTCACCTCGGTGGTGGACATCTCGTTGTTGACGATGCTCAACCCGGTCCTGATCGCGTTGTGGGCAATCCCGATGTTCGGGGAACGTCCCGGGCTGCGCTTCCGCCTCTGGACGCTGGTGGCGATCCTCGGGTCCGGGTTGGTCGTCCTCGGAGGATCGACGGGTCCGGACGGCGACCCGCTGGGGATCGCCCTGGGCATCATGTCGGTCCTGTGCTGGTCTTTCCAGTTCGTGAGCATGAAGCGGGCCCGCGCAACCATGGACACCATCCCCTTGATGGTGGGCATGCTGGTGGTCAGCACGCTGTTCGTGTCGTTGTTCTGCTTCACCACCCGCGCCGCCGTCTGGAACCTGTCCGGCGCGGACATGCTCAACGTGGTGGGAGTGGTGGTCGTGCCCGGAGGGATGGGGGCCATGCTGCTCTCCTGGAGCCTGCGCTGGGTACCGGCGAACGTCCCCCCGCTCATGTACCTGCCGGCGCCCTTCCTGGCAGCCGCCATGGCCTGGTTCTTCCTCGGGGAAGGCGTGACCCTGGTCCATGTGGGGGGCGGCGCCATGCCGCTGGCGGGAGTGG
>VXRE01000038.1:0-5025 GCA_009838635.1 Acidimicrobiia bacterium
GTACTTGTCCGAGGCAAAGTCCATCTGTATGCCGTTGAAGTTGGGCTTGGAGAAGGTGAGCGGCGTCAACGCCGTTCTGATCTGATTTCCGGCCGTTATGGCATAGTGGAACTGGCCCTTGGAATCCGAGCTCACTAGGACGCTGCTGAACCAGCTAGCGAACCTCGGATCCTTGTAGAGCGAGGAACCGAACTGTCCGGGCTGACTCTGATTCCAGTCGTAAACCAGCCACCCCCGGGTCAGGTAGTTGCCGTAGAGATCGTAGAAGGGGTCGCCCTCGCGGTCGGTGTTTACGTACCGCTGGTACTGTTCGCGGGCATAGTTGGAGTACTCCCACGACTGCCAGCCATACAACTCGTAAAGCTCCTGTGGCACGTACCACTTCTTGAGGGCCGGATCCAGAGCGTCGTAGAGGACGCCAGGTCCCCTCGGTTCATAGGTTATCTCTTGCCCGCGCCGCTGTCCGAAAAGCCGGCCGGAGGACTGACCGCACACCTCGGATGCCTGCATCGTGGCGATGAGCGCGAACATACTCAGTAATCCCGTCGCCTTGCCGGTCGTCAACATGGAGAGACCCTCTCTCGGTGAAATCGCCAAACCAGTTTCAGTATACCACTTCGACCACGGTGGTGGCTGTCTCGGCGCTGGCGCTGCTGAGCACATCTACGTGAGCCAGATAGATCCCGGGCGGCACGCGCTCGCCACTGCCGTTGGTTCCATCCCATGCGATCGACCAGTGACCGCCTCCCTGCTCGCCGGAGAAGAGGCGGCGGACTAGATGCCCGGCCAGATCGAACACCCTCACCTCAACGGGTACGGGACCGATCACGCGCGACAGGTCGTAGGAGATGCGGGTCTGGTCGTTGACCCCGTCGCCGTTGGGGCTGAGGGGCCGCGGTACGGCCCGGGTATTGATCAGGACGGCGCCGGCCGCAAAGGGCACATCGACCGACAGCACCCGCGGATCCTCCGTTCCCATCGGAGGAAAGGTGGCGTCCTCGGGGCCGAGGTGGGCCGCGTTGCCGGCGAGGATCTTCTGACCGGTAATCCCGGTCCCGGTGTTGCCGGCCCACCCGGTAAAGGTCGTCCCGTATCGGAGGACGCGACAGCGAAACCGAATTCTCAGGACGGTGGCCTCGGCGGCCTCTAGGTCGCTGTCCGTTATGAGCGGGAAGCGCACTCGGAACCGCCGTTCCTCCACCGCCTCGATGCCGAAGTCGGCGGCTGGATCGGTGGGCAGCGCCGATGGGCTCAGATCTTGACTGGAGAAATCCGCCGCCTCGGTGCGGCCATCGTGGAAAAGGACTTGGACCGAGTCGATCGCTTCGACCCGGACCGGCGTGGCGATCTCGAAAGTGTCGAAGCCGCTGTCTTGGCCCGGTCGTACCCGGGTCGGCATGACTGCGTAGGTGAAGGTTGCCGGAACGCCCAGTTCGACCCGACGAGGGTAGATCTCGCCGACGATCCGCTCGGCCACCGGCGGGAACACCGTGAAGGCCAACTGCCCAACCCCGGTCGCTGCCTCCAGGTCCCGGCTCGCCAGTTCGACCCGGACTTGAAAATAGCGCCGTGGGGCCGGCGTGCTGATGACCGCCCCAAGCTGCTCGTCATTGATGTTCTCGACCGTGATGCCGCTGGTGCCCTCTTGTCCGTAGGGAGCTGACCAGGGCGTCCAGGCGTCTGGATCGTCCCGGATTTCGCCCCGTGGCCTCAGGCCGCGATAGTCCTCTAGGCTCAGCGCTACCTGGTTCTTCTCTGTTAGCGGCAGCGCCCGGTAAGCTCGCAGTGCATCGAGCGGCTCCAAATCGTCTAGGGCAATCTGCTCTCCTGAGGCCGTGGTGGCGACCGCGCCTTCCTTATAGGGGAGATTCACCTCACCGCTGGGACCGGGGCGAGTGAATTCCAGCGGCGTATCGTCATGCCCGGCGCGCGTCGAAATGCGGGCCTGCGCCATTCCGGCGAGACCTAAGCTTTCCTCGAGCCAGCGGATCTTGCCCCACACGCCCCAGTTGGAACCCAGATCGTAAACATTGGAGATGTATTGGGCCTCGGGTACGAACCCCGTCCCGAATACCCGAAACTCAGCGATTTCGAAGCCGATGGACGTCTGCGACCTCAGTCGCAGGAAGCGCAGGTACTGGGGGGGAATCCGCAGGTCGACCACGGGCTGGTCGTTTTGCAACTCCAGCTTGAAGCTGGTCATCACCGGCCGGCCGGACTCGTCTCTGTCATTCTCGCTGCCGTTGTTGACCAGAAGCTCGTACGCGCGCAGATAGTCGTTTTGGAAAGGAAAGTCGGGCGCTGCGAAGCCTGGGGCGTTGCGCGGAAAGAACTGGACCCGGTTCACCCCGAAGCGCGCGCCCAAGTCAAAGTCGATCATGGCCCCGAAGGCGAGGACCTGCGGCCCTTCCGCCTCGCTCTTGCGGGTGAAAGCCGTCTCGAGATCGCCGTCCACCATCAGGAGCAACTCCTCGGCGAGGCCGAGCGTCAAGAGGTTCGGCGAGGTCAGGGTGGCTCCGGCCGCGATATTCCTGGTGGAGTCGGCTCGCTGGGGGAAGATCCAGCCCGGTTTGCCGGGAAAGTCGAAGTCCACCACATCGCCCGGGGTGTTGGTGATCACGGCCTCGTCAACGCTGATTTGCACCGCGGTTGGGATCTCTCCACCGCCGCCGTTCCAGGGTTGGCCGCTGGTGCCGCCCAGCACCCGGCTGTCGGCAGATAGATTCTGGGCCATCAGACAGAATGTCCCGAGCATGCCCAAGCTAGTTCTGATCTGCTGAATTCTCACTCGATAGACCCTGGCGTCAATACGCTACGTGGACCACGCGGTGTACCTTGCGGCTCGATACATCTGTGTCCGCATCCACCTCGATCTCCAACAGGTAGATCCCAGGTGGCACCAGCCGGCCGCTCTGGTCGTGGCCGGACCAGCGAACCGCGTACGATCCGCTCACGAGGGGACGCCGTTCCTCCCACGTCCGCACCAGACCACCGCCCAGATCGTAGAGGCGGGTCTGCACCGTGCGTTGCCCGGTGAGCCGGAGCACCGAGAACTCAAACTGCGCTTCGTCGTTGATCCCATCGCCGTTCGGGGTCAGGATTGGAGCAGTGATCGTCAACGGGCCCATCACCCGTTTGTCTGTCAACGGCCCGCGCAACAGCATCCCCTGACTAGAGGCTAGGGCGGTCGCATCGCCGGGATCGACCCGTTGCCATCGATTGGCCTCGGACGAAGTGCCCAGTTCCGCCTGCAGGATAGCGCCGGGGCGGAACAGGGTCGTGGTGAACCGCACTTCGATCAGATCGACCTCGGGACCCACCGCCGAATCTAGGCGCACCCACAGCGAATCCGATCCGGTTGGAACCTGCTCCAGATCGGCTGGTCCCAACTCGGCGACCGGGCCGGCGTCCCACTGTGACTCCCGGCCCATGCGGAGGAGTTGCAGATCCAGGTCCACCCCAGGAGCGTACAGGCGAATCTGGTCCATTCCCGGGCCGCTCCGCAGAAACCGAGCTTTGACGAACAGGGACAGGGTGTCGGTGGCACCCAACTCGGATACCAGACCCGGCTCGAGCTCGCCGAGGGCCTGCTGGGCTAGGGGATCGAGGAAGTTCAGCCGAATGGACCGCAGGGAAGCCGCCTGTTGCGGATCACTGGTCTTCAGCCAGGCTTGGAGCATGAGATACGCTCGTGGGCTTGGCGACGTGATGGGGGACCCCGAGAAGTCGTATTCCTCGCTCCAGTCGCTCCAGTCACCCCCGGCCACCTGCTCGGTCACGATTTCGACATCCTTCTTGGCGAATTTATTCAGCTTGTTGTAAGCCTCTTCGGTAATCTCAGCGCCGTTCTTCTTGAAATAGCGGAGGACGTCGGCGAGCTGGTTGCCGGTCCGGCTGCGCAGCGCGATGGAGGTTCCCGGGGGCGTGTCCCCCTCCCACTCGATCGAACTCAGCGTCCGGGCACCGTCTAGCGTGATCAGGGGCGACGTGAGTGAGACGCGAGGCTGGTATCCCTCGCCGTAGAACTGGATCTCCCGCGTGTCTGCGTTGCCTCCCGCTTGGCCGCCGGAATAGGGAATGCTGATGTAGCGGGCGACCGTGGGTTCGAACACGTTGGCGTGGTAATCCATGCCGCCGTCGCCCCCGAGTGCTTGGCTGGTCCAGGCCAGTGTGCCTTCAGGTGTCAGACTGCCGTCTGAGGTCTGGATTTCGTACTGGGTGATGGGTCCCCAGTACCCCGCGTTCAGGAAGAACATTTGCACTCGATCTACCCAGAAGAAGGCACCTAGGTCGAAGAAGAAGAAGCGCAGGGCGTGCGTGCGGACAGTGGTTCCGACCGTCGTTTCGTACAGGCCGTCCACCAAGCTGGTGACTACGGTGGTATCAATCCCTATCTTTTGCGCCACCCCCCGGCGGGCGGCCAACCCTAGGGCGATGTTCTCGCCTATTGTTCGCACTTCCATCTCGGCCAGACGAGGACGCTCGCGGCGGAAGTAGCGGATCTCGCCACGCGATCCCGCGTCGATCGCCTCGTAGATCTCCGGTTCGACCCGGATGCTCCCATCGGCCACCTCCTTATAGTAGTCCACCGTCCCTCGGCGGGCGGGCTCCAAGGCGTCGTAAACCTCGCGGGATACTTCGGCACCTCGCACCGAGTCACTTTCCGTTACCACGAGCTGGACGTAGCGGATCTGGTCTCCCCGCCAGTGCGGATCGCGGGCGTCTCCCGACGGCTCCAACTCGATGTCGAATACCCGTTGGTTTTTGTTCGCGCCCGGACTCGCGTAAACGACGACGTAACTCTTGACGTCCCTCAGGCCCTGCTCGGGAAGCTCGCCATCCGAGGTCAGAAGGGTATACTGGAGAAAGGGATCGCCAAGATCCTCATCGACAAAGGTCAGGAGGATGCGGGTCGCGGACGCGACCCGCCCTAGATCCAACAAGACACACCCGACCCGGGCGGGTGTGTTGGGGGTCTAGCGAGTTTAAAAAAAATAAGCTAGCACGCGCAAAAAATGGTGATGA
>VXRE01000038.1:5035-6413 GCA_009838635.1 Acidimicrobiia bacterium
ACCTGTCTTCCGTGGGCGGGGGGGGTGGGTTTTTTTTTTTTATATCATCGCAGATCAACATTGGTCGCGCTGCTGGGGGTGCCCGCCCGCCACCCGCCCTAGATCCAACTCGAACCACCAGTCGCGCAGTGGTTGGTCCGGGTCGGGCTGCCAGTACGAGGTCAGATCTCCGTCGAGGAGGTTGGCTACCCCGGCCGCATTGGTGCCGGCACGCACCGCATCCAGCAAGGCGACGTCTTCAGCCTTGACTCCTTTGGGTGGGTTCCGTCGCAGGTGCTCGACAATGTCTTGGGTCGCGTCGATATCCTTGGCCACAAAGTTCGGTCGGGCCGCGTTCGCCGGGGCGAAGAACTCCACCGTGCCGACCGGGAACTCCCAGGTTTTCAGGTGGCGGCCCTCTACCACGATCTGGTTGCCGCGGATGGTGTATCCCTGGCCCCAGACCGCACTGCCACACAGGAGCCAGAGAGCCAGTGCCATGCTGATCCTGCCGTTCATGTTGCCACGCCTCTTTCGCATTTGGGAGCCGTTGACCAAATTCCTGTGGTCCTCAATACGCCACCGCGATCACGCGGGTTCCGCTGTCGCGGCCCCCTTCGCGATCGACTGCGACCCGGCATACGTAGAGCCCTGGCGGCACTAGCTGGCCGTTGCTGTCCCGTCCGTCCCAGGGCTGGATGTACTGACCCGAATGGTCCCGGCCCACATACACCTCCCGCACTAGCCGGCCCGACATATCCCACACCCCCACCTCCACTAGCCGGGCCTCGGTCAATTTCAGCAGGTCGTACTGGATCGCCACTGCGTCGTTGATGCCATCTTCGTTGGGCGTAAACGCGGCCGGCTCGACCTGCAACCCGCCCACAATGGACGCGCCCAGCGACAGCGTCTCGACCGACAGACGGTTGCCGTCTAGCCTGTTGGTCGCATCGCCGCCCCGCACCGATTGCCAGACTTCCTCTGGTGCTTGGCTGTCGAAAATGCGACCCTGGAAGATCGCCGCATACCGATACACCTCGCCCCGCAGCCGAATCTGGAACAACTCACCGCTCTGGTCCACCGCCAGCCGTGGGAAGCTCACCACCACCCGGTCCTCGGTGCGCAGGCTGTCTACCTCGGTGAAGGCCACCGCCGCTCCCGCCACCTCGACTTCGACCACCTCCACCACTCGGCCCCCTTGAAAGCGCAACTCGAGGCTGTCGAAACCCCGATCCTGCAGCGACAAGATGGGCCGCATCGCGTACGTGAACTCGGTTAGCTTCGAAGCCTCGGCCTGCCACGGATCCACTTCTCCCACCAGATCCGTGGGCGGCCCGCGGGGGCCGCCCGCACCAAAAAGGGAAAATGAAAAAGCCCCCCCCACAAAAAAAAAAAAGAA
>VXRE01000038.1:6423-9104 GCA_009838635.1 Acidimicrobiia bacterium
CCCCCCGGCCCCCTCCCTGCGCCCTCCTCCCCCCCCCCTCCCCCCCCCCCCCCACCCCCCCCCCCCCCCCCGCGCCCCGCGGCCCCCCCCGAGACTGCAAATTCGAGGAAATTGACCTGCCCGCCATCCAGAAAATCACTAGCGAAGTCAAGCGAAAACTGCACGTAGTTGCGCGGCCGCGGCGCCACCATTGGCACTCCCAGACTGTCGCCAAACGAATACGGTGCCGACCACAGGTCCCAGTTTGCCGCGTCGTGGGTGATGCGGCCTTTCTCTTTTTCCTTCAGCTTGTCGTACTGCGCCCGGGTCAGCGGCGATCCGTCCGGCCCATACGGCACCTCCTCGTCGGCGCGGAAGGTCCGCCGCCAATACCGGGACGGCTCGGGATCGTCGCCGCCATGACTGCGGATCGTTACCCGGGCCGACTCGTCTTGGCGACCCGACCAGCGCACCCAACCTAGGCTAGAGGGGGCACCCAGCGGAATGGTGTTCGAGGTATAGCTGGCGAACGGCACATACCCCTCGGCGAAGACCTCCAGTTCCGCAATCTCCCACGCCTGCCGCTGAAACGGGTTGACCCACAGGGCGAGCTGCCGCACCGGCGTCCGGTCTAGCGGGATCTCCACCACCGGGCTCTTGTTCTCCGTGATCTCCGCCACCAGATTGAAGTCGAGTTTCGTGCCGACGAGTCTGCGCTGGAATGACATATGAGACCAGTTCGGCGTTCCCCCGTGGGGTTCGCCACTGCCGGTGGCGATAGCCATGTGCTCGATGTAGTTTGGGGATCCGGGACGCGGCGACACCCGCACCCGGTTGACCGGGAACAGGCCGCCTAGGTCGAAGTACAGGGTGAAGCCGGTGATACCGCCGCCCGGACTGTAATCCGACAGCGACGCATTGTGCTCCAGGAAGAAGGTGGTGAAGTCGCCATCGGCGACTACGTTCAGAGTCGGATCGCGGCCATAGCCCGAGTAGCGCTCGGTCATCAGAAAGCCGCCCCGTTCTTCCACTGTGGCTAGGATGCTCTCGTCGCTGCCGTAGTAGTAGGGGGCCAGCACTCCATCTAGGTTGACGCTGTCGAAGTTGCCGGCTTGGGCAGGATCCACATCGGCCCAACTCAACTGCTCGAACTCGACGCTGCTGTCTGCTACCTCGGGCAGCAGGGGAAAGCTAGCGTAGTCCTCGCCGCCCAGTCGATAGATTTTTACTGCTTCTGCCGGACGCCACATCCCTGCGCTTGTCACTAGGCACAAGAGCAAGCCTACCAATCGCGCTCTTACCAAGATTTCACCCTCTTGCGGTGTGTGAGTCTAGCCTGCGTGTACCGTTGGACTGATTATTAATGAAGGGGGGATGTGAGACCACATCCCCCCTTCTCGTCGAAGACGGTTCGCGCTATGAAGCTCGGACCGCTAGTAGCGAACCTACTCGCCGTCCGCTACTGCCCGAACGCAGCTTTGATGCGGCCCCAGCTTTCGGCTTCGACTGCCGTGCCAAAATCGACATCCTCCAACGGAGCCAGCAGGAAGTCGGTGGCTACTGCGGCGGTTTCCCAGTAGGTTCCCTCGCCATTCAGGACATACTGTACGGCCTCGTTATTGTCCATATTGTCATAGTCGCCGATCATCCAGTTCAGACCGATGATCTCACCTTCTACAAAGTCGTGTACCACACTGCCGTCCGGGTCATCCCACTGCAGGTTGTCCCATAACGTCATCATCCACTCTGCATAGCTGGTGACATCAGCGGCGTTGAGCACGACGGAATCCGAGGTGTATCCCTGGTCGGCGTACGGCGGGTTGCCGGCCCAAGTAGCTTGGCTATGCCAGAACCAGTACCACGCTGTCTCCTCGTTGCTCACCGAGGCCGGATCGATGTTCGGGAGGCGGAAGTGGATGTTTTGGGCGAAGCGCCCGCGATCCTCGGGTTCGTCCGCCCAACTGCGTTCGCCGCCATGGTCCCCGTCAACGCTCAACTCTATGGTGTCGGGCAAGGGGGGAGGGCTACTTTCGATTCCGGAGACGTCCCGTTTGCGGAAGTTGTCGAACAACTCGTAGTGCATATAGAGACGGTCTTGGCTTGCGCTATAACCGACGATGATCTTGCTGTTCAGACTGGACAGGTCTGTCCACTTCTCGCCAGCTGTGGACGTGTAATACTCTGGCCCGATCCAGTAGTCCTCGGGAACCACGGCCCACTCGGACAGATCTCCGTCCAGAGTCGGCTCGGCACCCGCGGGGAACTGGAACGCGAGCAGGACTTGGTCCTCTGGCACATGACTATAGGCGGAAAAGGCAAAGCCCACAGTCAGGCACAGGGCGATAAGCGTAGCTTTCTTCATTGTGTGGAACCTCCACGATGATGATTCTCCGACCCCAGGCGCTCTGGGGTCGCGGGAATCGGGTTGTATGGGTAATATGGCAAATCAGTTTTATCGACGTGATATGTGGGTCGTGCACGCACCTCCTTTCGCCACAAGACGGCCGCGATTGGCTCGTTTGTAGTAAAGTATGCGTTGGCCTTGGAGCGGTGCAATAAAAAAAAGAGCGGCGCAATAAAAAAAACTGCGACCGATCACACTCGCTAGGGGGCAAGCTGTGCCATGCGTGCATTTATGGATCCAAGCTGACGTGCATCTCCCCGCCAGTGGGCGACCGCCAGCCGGTATGACCGCAGCGCCG
>VXRE01000020.1 GCA_009838635.1 Acidimicrobiia bacterium
CCCACGACCTGGCCCGGAAGTACGTACCGGCCGGGCCGGGAGCGGTGTTCACCTTCGGCATCGCCGGGGGCTACGAGGCGGGGGTGTCGTTCATCAAGCGGGTGGAGCTGGCCAGCCACCTTGCCAACGTGGGTGACGCCAAGACGCTGGTGATCCACCCGGCGAGCACCACGCACCAGCAGGTTCCGCCCGAGGAGAGGGACGCGGCCGGGGTGGGCGGCGACATGATCCGGATCTCGATCGGTCTCGAGAACATCGAGGACATTCTCTGGGACCTCGACCAAGCGCTGGGGAGCTGAAACCATGACCGAGGTACTCGAAGCCGACGCCCGCACCCGGCTGCGGATCATCCGCCAGGCGAAGTCGGTGGCTCTGGTCGGCGTGTCCGGCAACGAGCTGAAGGCATCGAACTTCGTTGCCACCTACCTGATCCGCACTCATCTTCGCGTCTATCCGGTCAACCCGGCCTACGAAGAGGTACTTGGCCTGAAGTGCTACGCATCGCTTGCGGACCTGCCCGAGGTGCCGGACATAGTCGACATCTTCCGCCATCCTCGCTTCATCCCGGAAGTGGTGGACGAGGCCATCGCCATCGGCGCCAAGGTGGTGTGGTTCCAGCTCGGCCTCCGCCACGACGATGCGGCCAGGACGGCCATGGGCGCAGGCCTCGATGTGGTCCAGGACCGTTGCCTCAAGATCGAGCACGCCCGTTTCTCGGGCCGTCTGAACCTGGCCGGCTTCGACACCGGAGTCATCTCCAGCAAGCGCCTACGGGATATCTAGTTGCTAGTTGCTAGTTGCTAGTTGCTAGTTGCTAGTTTATGTTGGATTACCGCTGACCGCTTACTGCTGACCGCTGACCAACTGCTCCACTTTCAGAAGCCCGCGATGCGGAGGATTCGCGGGAATATGATAACGTATGACTTAGGTTATACCTATCGAAGACACTGAGAAGTATCGAAAGGAAGAAACGTATGGCCAAGGCCGTCGGAATCGATCTGGGGACCACCAACAGCGTGATCGCGGTGCTGGAAGGCGGCGAGCCGACCGTGGTCGCCAATGCCGAAGGGGCTCGTACCACGCCATCGGTGGTGGCCTTCAAGGACGGTGAGGTGCTGATCGGTGAGGTCGCCAAGCGGCAGGCCATCACCAATCCCGATCACACCGTCCGATCCGTCAAGCGCCACATGGGAACCGACTGGTCCGTCGGGGCCGACGGCAAGTCCTACACGGCCCAGGAAGTGTCGGCCCGGACCCTGATGAAGCTGAAGCGGGACGCCGAGGCATACCTGGGAACTCCCATCACCTCCGCCGTGGTCACAGTGCCCGCCTACTTCAACGACGCGCAGCGGCAGGCCACCAAGGAAGCAGGGCAGATCGCCGGCCTCGAGGTGCTGCGGATCGTCAACGAGCCCACCGCGGCCGCCCTGGCGTACGGCCTCGACAAGGAGGAGTCGGACCAGACCATCCTGGTGTTCGATCTCGGTGGAGGAACCTTCGACGTGTCGGTCCTGGAGATCGGCGACGGCGTGTTCGAGGTGAAGTCGACCAGCGGCGACACCCAGCTGGGCGGGGACGACTGGGACCAGGCGATCATCGATTGGCTGGTGAAGGGTTTCAAGAACGACAACGGCGTCGACCTGAGTGCCGACAAGATGGCCGTGCAACGGCTCAAGGAGGCCGCGGAGAAGGCCAAGATCGAGTTGTCCACCGTGCCGGAGACCGACCTCAACCTCCCGTTCATCACCGCCACCTCTGACGGGCCGCTGCATCTCCAGACGAAGCTGTCCCGCTCCGAGTTCGAGAAGCTCACCGAACACCTGGTGGGCCGGACCGAGGGGCCGTTCAAGCGGGCGGTGGCCGACGCCGGGGTGTCCGCCGACGAGATCGACCATGTGGTGCTGGTGGGCGGGTCCACCCGGATGCCGGTCATCCAGGATCTGGTGAGGCGACTGACCGGCAAGACCCCCCATCGTGGGGTCAACCCGGACGAGGTGGTGGCGGCCGGAGCCGCGCTCCAGGCCGGCGTCCTGACCGGTGACGTGAAGGACATCCTGTTGCTGGACGTGACGCCCCTGACGCTCGGTATCGAGACCAAGGGGAGCGTGATGACCAAGATGATCGAGCGCAACACCACCATCCCGACCAAGCGCACGGAGATCTTCACCACGGCGGACCACAACCAGCCGGAGGTCGAGATACACGTCCTGCAGGGCGAGCGCCCGATGGCCGGTGACAACAAGAGCCTGGGCAAGTTCCGCCTGACCGGGATCCCGCCCGCCCCGATGGGTGTGCCCCAGATCGAGGTGAGCTTCGATATCGACGCCAACGGGATCGTGTCGGTCAACGCCAAGGACCTGGGCACCGGCCGCCAGCAGGCCATGACAATCACCGGCGGCACCGCCCTGTCGCCGGACGAGATAGAGCGGATGGTGGAGGATGCGGAGCGCTACGCGGACGAGGACCGCCAGCGGCGGGATCTGGCAGATGCTCGCAACCGGGCGGATCAGGTCCTCAACCAGACCACCAAGCTGCTGGAGGACCATGGCGACAAGCTCGATGACGATGAGCGGTCCGCCATCGACGATGCGGTGGCGGCCCTGCGGTCGGTCACCGAGGACGAGGCGGCCTCGGCCGACGACATCCAGTCCGGTATCGATGCCCTCTTCCAGGCCTCTGCCGTGCTGGCCCAGAAGATGTACGCATCGGAGGCCGAGGAACAGGCGGCCGCCACCGACGGTCAGGCGATGCCGGATGAAGAGGACATAGTGGAGGCCGAGATCATCGATGAGGGGGAGGACGCTTGACCGGTGCTACCCGGCCGGGTGCCGATCCTTCCGGCGCTCCGCCTGAGGAGGTGACGAAGCCAACGCCCGAGGAGGTGGTCGAGGCCGTCCTCGAAGACGACCCATGTGACCGGATCGATCACATGGAGCTTCCCGAGGATCCGGACGAGGCCGTGGCGCTCCTGATCAACGAGCTGCTGGCGGCCCGGGAGGCTGCCGAGCAGGCGGAGGACAGGTGGAAGCGGTCGGTTGCCGAGTTCGACAACTATCGCAAGCGCACCGCACGGGCCCGGCAGGAGTCGGTCGCGCGCGCGTCGGAGCGAGTGATGCTCCAGATCCTTCCGGTGCTCGACAGCCTCGACGCCGCCCTGATCATGGAGAGCGCGGACGGGCCCTCGGACGGCGGCTTGCGCCGGGGAATGTCCAGCACGCGGGAGCTCCTGCTCTCTACGCTGTCCCGGGAGGGCCTCGAGCCGATCGCGGCCCTGGGCGCCGGGTTCGATCCCACCCTCCATGAAGCGGCCCAGATGGCCGAGGGGAGCGGCAAGATGGTGGTGACGGCCGAGTTACGGCGTGGCTACCTCCTCAAGGGGAGGGTTGTCAGGCCTGCCCTGGTCGCGGTGGGCTACGAGTCGACCTCACCTTCCGAGGCGGAAGCCGGGGAGGAGGATCCGGCGTGATCCTGTCCGGGGGTCGTCCATGAACCGCGACTGGCTCGAGAAGGACTTCTACCGGCTCCTCGAGGTGGGGAAGGATGCCGACCAGGCGACCATCAAGAAGGCGTACCGGCGGCTGGCCCAGAAGCTCCATCCGGACGCCAACCCGGACGATCCGAATGCCGCCGAGCGTTTCAAGGGGGTCTCGGAGGCCTATTCGGTGCTGTCGGACGCCGACCGGCGAAGGGAGTACGACCAGGTCCGCTCCATGGGAGCGCAGGGTTTCGGCCCGGGGGGCGGCCCATTCGCCGGAGGGCAGGTCCGGATCGAAGACCTGTTCGGCGGTGCGGGGGGCATCGGTGACCTGTTCAACTTCGGCCGGGGTCGCAGGGGTCCCCAGCGTGGCGCCGATATGTCGGCCACCCTGGACCTGACCTTCGAAGAGTCGATCCGGGGGACCACCAGTCCGGTGCCGGTGCAGGGCGCCGTCCAGTGCGGGCGCTGTTCGGGCTCGGGAGGGGAGCCCGGGACTCCGGTGGACGTGTGCGGGAACTGCGGTGGCACCGGCACGGTCGCTTCCAACCAGGGCTTCTTCTCCTTCACCAACCCGTGCCCGGTGTGCGGCGGCGCCGGCAGGAACGTGGAGTCGCATTGCCGCCAGTGCAGCGGCTCCGGCCAGGAAGTCCGGGCACGCACCATCAAGGTGCGGATCCCTCCCGGCATCAGGGACGGAAACACGATCCGGCTGAGAGGTCGGGGAGCGCCCGGGCCGAGGGGCGGTCCCCCGGGAGATCTGCTGGTCAAGGTCAGGGTGGGTCAGCACTCTGTGTTCTCCCGTAAGGGCGACAACCTGACCATGCAGCTGCCGATCACGTTCACCGAGGCGGCGCTGGGCGCCAAGGTGAGGGTGATGACGCTGAACGGCCCCGTCACGCTCAAGATCCCGGCCGGCACGCCCTCCGGCAAGACCTTCCGGATACGCAAGGAGGGCGTGCGGAGGGACTCGGGGCGCCCCGGCGACCTGCTGGTCACGGCGCAGGTGACCGTCCCCGAGAAACTGCCGAGAGATGCCAGGAAGCTCCTGGAAGAGTTCAAGGACAAGTACGAGACCGCTGACCCGCGAGCGCATCTTTAAGAAGGAGGTTACGGATGGCCGGCAAGAGAATCTCACCCGAACTGGAGGCGGTCTACGTCATCTCGGTCGCAGCCTCGCTATCCGGCATGCATCCCCAGACCCTCCGCATCTACGAGCGAAGGGGGCTGATCGAGCCGTTCCGGACGCCCGGTGGTACCCGCCGCTATTCGGATGCCGACCTCGAGCGCCTCTCCCTGATCCAGAATCTGACCGGCCAGGGCATCAACATCGAAGGGGTTAAGCGCATCATCGCCCTAGAAGAGGAGAACCAGTTCCTACGGGACGAGGTACGGAGGCTGCGCCGCCAGAGGAAGGCCGCTCAGGAGACCGCTATAGCGGCGACCGAAGCGCTGCAGGAGACGAGGCGCAGCCTGGCCGGCGAGATCCTGGTGCGCCGCGACATCCTCCGCTTCCCCGAGTTCCCGCGGTAGCCGGGAGGAGAACAAATGGAGTTCCAGCCGGTCGGCTTCGGTGGCAGCGAGCGCCCCAGAGTTGTATTGCCCGCCCCCGATCCCGGTTTGTCGGGCCGGATCGGCGCGGCCTCCACGCTCGATGAACTCGCCCGGGCGGTCGCTGCCCATCCCGACTCGATGGATGCCTGGGCGGCCCTGGGGCAGTGGTACGAGCGGAGCGAGGTTACGGTGGTGAACGCGGTCGCCGCCTATGCCTGTTTCCGGGTCGGTTACCACCGCGGGCTGGATGCGCTGCGCCGCAACGGCTGGAACGGCAGCCAGTCGGTCAGGTGGGAGGACGCGCCGAATCGGGGATTCCTGAGGTGCGTTTCAGGACTGGCGCGGATGGCCGACCGCCTCGGTGAGCTCCCCGAAGCCGAGCGATGCGCCCGGTTCCTGATCGACCTGGATCCGGACTGGAATCAGTCAACCGGGATGGCGGAACCGGTGGGCTGATTGACTAGGATTCACCGAGCGGCCCTGCTACCAGGGCTGAACGCTACGCGAACCTGAGAGGGGGAATGCATCAATGGCATCTACCGCAGAACGACTCACCAATCTGGTCAACGAGAACATCGAGGTCGATGGCCAGAAGCTGGACATCCCGGACGATCTGAACATCAGCCTCATGAACTCCGGTGTGTCCTCCTTGGAGGCCGTTGCCCTGGCGAAGCTGATAACTCAAGAGTTTGGTGTGGAGTTTGCTGTTGAGGACTGCTACGCGTTAGACACGTTGAAGGATGTCGCAGCCTTTATCGACAGCAATTCCGCCTAGCTAGCCCGCAGATGTCGGAGCCGATCCGGCTCCGCTCTGCCCTCCTCAACCTCGCGATTCAACGCGACATCAAGTCGTGACCGAGTTGATGTAGTCGCGTACTATCGCCGCGCACTGCTCCGGTTGTTCGAGCGGAAGAAAATGGGTGGCTTCAGGAAGGAAGTCGTAGTCGACACTCAGCATGTCACTGAGGTCGAGCGTGGGCAGGTACGAGTACGGTACCAATGGGTCAGCCCCTAAGACCTTGGTCGGGCACTCGAGATCGTTGAAATCCACCAGCACCGAGTACGAGCTGGCGTAGTCGATTATCTGTGCCTCAAATTCCCGGGGGCATCTAAGCCTGTACGTGTCGTCGGTTCGGTCTTCACGGAGAGTGGTCCTTGCCATCAGATCGAGAACACCCGGTACAACCTGACGGAAGACGGGTGAGAAGCCGAGAAGCCCCACGAACTCATCGTACGATCGGAACCGGTCGCTACGACGGCGTGCGATGGCCGCTGTACGGGTAGCGGCTATGTCGAACTCCTCGTAGCTCCTACCCGGAGTGCAAAGAGGTGGATCCAGCAGGATCCGTGCCGCGAAGCCGCTTCCCCGTGTAGGGGACAGGAGGCTTACCAGTCCCGACAAGGAATGGAAGACACCTATCTTCGGTTTCTGTCCATAGGTTTCATCAATGGCCTCTAGAATATTGTCATGATCCTTAATAAACGTAGGTATGGTGTGGGCTCTCAAAGAGCCTGTTTCGTTCCATCCATGGTTCCTTAAATCGTAGAGTATTATATCACAATCTTTGGCGAGTAACGACCAGAATGGTAAATATAGATCAATAGCCAGTCCGTTACCGTGACTCAGTACGAGCCGCGGACCCGAGGCTCTTCCGTGGCGGCGCAGAGTGATTCGGGTGCCGTCCTCCAGACGGACACCGTGC
This sequence comes from Acidimicrobiia bacterium, assembly GCA_009838635.1. Lineage (GTDB taxonomy): Bacteria > Actinomycetota > Acidimicrobiia > Spongiisociales > Spongiisociaceae > Spongiisocius. Next base: position 6,733 of record VXRE01000020.1, read on the forward strand.
ACCGAACTCGGTTCCGGAACCTTCCACACAGGGTCCGAACCCTAACCAAGCCGACGACCCTGCATGTTCGTCCGGCTGATCGCCGATCTGGAAGGCTGCGATGGATGGCGGGGCAACGTCCTACAATCGGCGCATGACCGAGACCGACCGCCGACCGATCGACTACATCGCCGTGACCAGGGAGACCTACGCCCAGCTGGGTTACCAGCCCTACCGCTGGGCCCTCAACGAAGACCCGCCTTCGTGGGCCACGCTCGGCAAGCCGCTCTCGGAAGCCCGGCTGGGCTTGATCGCCTCGGGTGGGATCTACCGGCACGGGCAGGTGGCCTTCACCCACCGCGATGACGTGACCCACCGGGAGATCCCCACCGACGTGGACAGCGCCGAAGTCCGGGTGACTCACTTCGCCTTCGATCCGGCCGCCGCCCGGCGGGATCCCAACGTGGTCTTCCCGATCGACACCCTTCGTCATCTGGTTGCCGAGGGCACTGTGGGGGAGCTGGCGCCGCTGGCGCTCACCTTCATGGGCGGCATTTACTCGCAGCGCCGGCTGGCCTCCGAACTGATCCCGGTACTAGTGGACCGTGTCCTCGAATTGGAGTTGGACGCGGTGCTGCTGGTACCTGTCTGACCGGTGTGCCACCAGTCAGTTGGGCTGGTCAGTAGGGCGATCGAGCGCAAGGGCGTGCCCACCCTGTCCATGACCAGCGCCCACTCCATCACGGCATCGGCCAACCCGCCTCGGGCGGCCTTCACCGACTTCCCGCTGGGTCACACCTGCGGGCCGCCTGACCGGCCGGTGGAGCAGCGGTCGATCATGCGCGACGCCCTGGCGCTGTTCGAGACCATGGACCGGCCGGGAATCGTGGACCTGGGCTACACGTGGCCCGCGCCATGGAAGGAAGCAGCGCTGCGACCGGGGGATCATCGCACCCCTCGTCACGACACCCCCCAGTACCAGAATCGGGATGACCGGGAGGCCGCGGTGGTGGCATACGGGGTCGGGATCGCCTGCCGGGCCGGCATCCCGGGCGATGTGCCCCGCTGCTGATGGTCTCCGAACTGTTCGATCCGCTTGCCTGGCGCCCGGTAGAGGGTCTCTCCTTCGACGACATCACCTACCACCGGGCGGTCGATCAGGGAACGGTACGGGTGGCTTTCGATCGACCCGAAGTGCGCAACGCCTTCCGGCCGCAGACGGTGGACGAGCTCTATGTCGCCCTCGATCATGCCCGCCAATGGAGCGACGTGGGGACCGTCCTGCTCACCGGGAACGGCCCGTCTCCCAAGGATGGAGGTTGGGCTTTCTCCTCAGGCGGGGACCAGCGCATCCGCGGTAGAGCCGGTTACATGTACGCCGAGGGTGAAGGCGCCGCGGACATCGACCCCGCCCGTCTCGGAAGGCTCCACATCCTCGAGGTCCAGCGCCTGATCCGGTTCATGCCCAAGGTGGTCATCGCGGTGGTGCCGGGTTGGGCGGTAGGGGGTGGTCATAGCCTCCACGTGGTCTGCGACCTGACCCTGGCCTCGGAGGAGCACGCCGTCTTCAAGCAGACCGACTCCGATGTGGCCTCGTTCGACGCCGGATTCGGGTCGGCCTACCTGGCCCGCATGGTGGGCCAAAAGCGGGCTAGGGAGATCTTTTTCCTCGGCGCCGACTACTCGGCCACGGAAGCCTTTCGTATGGGGATGGTCAACAAGGTGGTGCCTCATGCGGACCTGGAGGAGACCGCGCTGGAGTGGGCGGGGATCATCAACGCCAAGAGCCCCATGTCGCAGCGGATGCTCAAATTCGCCTTCAACCTGATCGATGATGGTCTGGTGGGCCAGCAGGTCTTCGCCGGCGAGGCCACCCGCCTCGGCTACATGACCGAAGAGGCCCAGGAGGGGCGGGATGCCTTCGTGGAGAAGCGTCCCAAGGACTTCTCGCGCTTCCCCCGTTATTACTAGTTTCTAGTTGTTAGTTACTAGTTGCTAGTTATTGGTGGAGTCGATTTTACTTTGTTGCGCTAGGTAGAGCCAGCCGAGGCCATGAAGGGCCACGCCGATGAGCAGAACGAGGGTGACCAACCAGTGGCCGAGAACCGCGGCGAACAGGGCAGCGATCACCGCCAGCGTCACCAGCGCCGACCGTACACCGTTCAGGGGTCCGTACATGCCGCCAGTCTAGGAGGGTGCTGAAAAAGACGGGGATTGGTTGCCCTCGGCTTCTTCACCTGGGGGTTCAATCGAGTCGTTCGGGCCACCTGGACGTTTTTCAGTACCCTCCTAAGGAGCGGGGCGTCAGTATCCTCAGCGGGGTATCCGCTAGCGACTTGACGGCTGGATTCACCGGAGCGAGGGTTTCAGGGGACTGGTGTGGCGACGGCGCCCGCCCGTCCTCATGTGGAGACTGGAGACGATGATGGACAACGAAGTCTGGAGATGGGTGTGGACCGGCCTGGCCCTGCTCATGGGTCTCGGGGAGATAGTCACGGCCGGGTTCTTCCTGCTCCCGTTCGCGATCGGCGCCGGCCTCGCCGCCATTGCTGCCTGGACAGGAGTGAGCGACATCGTCCAGTGGTTGCTCTTCTTCGTCGGTACCGGGATCTCCTTCCTGTACGTGCGCCGCTTCATGAGGGCCCAGGATGAGGACGGGGGGCTGGTGGTGGGGCCCGGTCGCTACGTCGGGATGGAGGCCCTGGTGCTGGAGACGATCGACACCGGCGCCAACACCGGGTTGATCAGGGTCGAGGCGGAGGAGTGGCGGGCCGTCACCGAAGGTGAGCCCATTGCCGAGGGTGGAAGGGTCGAAGTTGTGGACCTGCGAGGTACCCGCCTGGTTGTCAGACCACTAGACCGGTAGAGACCAACAAAGAAAGGACAATCCGATGGAGGTAGCGGGCGTATTGCTCTTGGGCATCATTGCCCTGGCGGTCTTGCTGATCGCAGCGAGCGGATTCCGTATCGTGCGGCCGTACGAGCAGGGTCTGATCGAGTTCCTCGGCAAGTACCAGAGGACCGTCTCGCCCGGGCTCCGGTTCGTCATCCCGTTCGTGCAGAGAATCCTCAAGGTGGACATGCGCGAGCAGGTGGTGGACGTGCCGCCGCAGGAGGTCATCACCAAGGACAACGTGGTGGTCACGGTGGACGCGGTGATCTACTTCGAGGCGACCGATCCGGTGAAGCTCAAGTACGCGGTCGGGAACTTCATCCTGGCCATCACCAAGCTGGCCCAGACCAACCTGCGTAACGTGGTCGGCGACCTCCAGCTCGACGAGGCTCTGGTCTCCCGCGAGGTCATCAACAGCAAACTCCGCCAGATCCTCGACGACGCCACCGACAAGTGGGGCACCAGGGTGGTCAGGGTGGAGATCCAGCGGATCGAGCCGCCGCCGGACGTGACCGAAGCCATGCACCGCCAGATGAAGGCGGAGCGAGGCCGTCGGGCGGTGGTGACCGAAGCCGAGGGAGACAAACGATCCGCCATCCTCAAGGCCGAGGGCGTCAAGCAGGCCGCGATCCTCCAGGCCGAGGGCGAGGCCGAGGCCATCAAGCGGGTGGCCGACGCAGACAAGTACCAGAAGCTGACAGTGGCCGAAGGTGAGGGACAGGCCATCGAACGGGTCTTCCTGGCGATCCACAACGGCGATCCGACCGATGACCTGATCGCTATCAAGTACCTGGAGGCCCTGCAGGGCGTAGCCGACGGTCAGGCCACCAAGATATTCCTACCGCTCGACACGTCGGGCCTATTGGGCGCGGTGGCCGCGATCGGCGAGATGTTCAAGGAAGGCGCAACCGAATAGTTGCTAGTTGCTAGTCGTTAGCTAATGGTTACTAACCACGTGTTTTTCAACTAGCAACTAGCAACTACAAACTAGCAACTAGCTAAAGGATCTGGCTGAGGAAGAGCTTGGTGCGGTCGTGCTGGGGGTTATGGAAGAAGTGCTCCGGAGTTCCCTCCTCCACCACCATCCCGTAGTCGAAGAAGAGCACCCGATCGGCGACTTCCCGGGCGAAGCCCATCTCGTGGGTGACCACGATCATCGTCATGCCCGACTCGGCCAGTTCCTTCATCACGTCGAGGACTTCCTTGATCATCTCGGGGTCGAGCGCCGAGGTGGGCTCGTCGAAGAGCATGATCTTCGGGTTCATGGCCAGGGCGCGGGCGATGGCCACCCGCTGTTGCTGGCCTCCCGATAGCTGGCCCGGGTACTTGTGCGCCTGCTCCGGTATGCCGACCCGCTCCAGCAGTTTCATGGCGGCGGCCTCGGAGGACGACCTGGTCCGGTTACGAGCCCAGATCGGCGCCAGGGTGATGTTCTGCATGACCGTGAGATGGGGGAACAGGTTGAACTGCTGGAACACCATGCCGACCTCGCGGCGGATGGCGTCGATGTTGCGGAGGTCGTTGGTCAACTCCATCCCATCGACCACGATCCGCCCTGCCTGATGGGCCTCGAGGCGGTTTATGCAACGGATGAAGGTGGACTTGCCGGAGCCGGAGGGTCCGATCACCACCACCACCTCGCCCCAGCCGATCGAGGTTGACACCCCGCTCAGAGCCTGGAAGTCACCGAACCACTTCTTTACGTCCTCGCAGATGATCGCCTGGGATCCGTTGGTGGTCATTACATCCTCCTCAGTGATTCGGCATCAGCGTTCTCCAAGACCGAGGCTGCGCTCGTAGCGCATGCTCAGCTTCGAGATCGTGAAGGTAACTATCCAGTAGAACAACGCCATGAAGAACATCATCTGGGGCAGGGTGCCCTGGAAGTTGGGGTCGCTCTGCTGAGGTATGAAGCTGCGAGCGATCAGCAGGATGTCGGCCAGCCCGATTATGGCCACCAGCGAGGTGTCCTTGAAGGCGACGATGATCGACCCGACCAGCGCCGGGATCACCGTCCGCACCGCCTGGGGCAGGATCACCAGCGAGGTGGACTGGACGATGCTCAGGCCGGCAGCCCTGGCCGCCTCGTACTGGCCCCGGTCGATGGCCTGCAGTCCCCCCCTGATGTTCTCGGCCACATAGGCCGAGTTGAAGATGGTGATGGCCGCGACTATCCGGACGATCTCGTCGAACTCCACTCCGGCCGGAAGGAAAGCGGTCAGCATGGCCGAGCCGAAGAACAGCCAGGTGATCATCGGCACGCTTCGGACCAGTTCGATGTACCCGGTGGCCAGCAGCCGGAAGATGGGCATCGAGGAGGTTCGCGCCAGGGCGAGGATCAGGCCGACGGGAAGGGACAGTGCGATGCCGCTGACGGCCAGCAGGATGGTCAGGTTGAAACCGCCCAGGAAGGTGGTTCCCTGGAACTCGAGGGATGTGCTGGCAGCGCCCAGCCGGAACCCCACCACTGTCAGCACCGCAACGACTGTCCAGGCTCGGACCAGGTTGGTCCTTCCCCGCTGGGTTCCTCCGAAGGTCGGCGTCACCAGCAGGAACAGGGTGAAGGCGACTATCAGTGTGCGGTAGAGGAAGGGCATCGGGATGAACCAGATCGACAGGCACACCACCGCAAGGCCCGCAGCCGATGCGCGAACCTTCTCCACCGGCTCTTTGATCGTGAAGGCGGCGGCAAGTATTGCCAGGCCGACCAGCACCAACCCCACGGTGAGCCAGAGCGGCTCCTCCCCGGAGGCGAATGGCAGGGCTGCTGTCACCAGCCCGATGGCCGCCACCACCGCGGTGGAGGCATGCCCTCTCGGGGGGAGGCCCAGGACCCAGAGCGCGCCGCCACCCAGTGTCACTGCCAGGAGGATGGAGACGACATCCGAGCGCACGAAGGCGGTCAGGCCCGATTCGTCGACGAACGTGGCACCCAGCCGGAACGCCACCACCGTCAGCACCGTGGCCGCCACCCAGACCCGGACCAGGTAGGTCCTCCCCCGCTGCGTTCGTCCCACGGTGGGCGTTACGAGCAGGAACAGGGTGAAGGCGGTGACCAGGACCCGGAACAGGAACGGCATCGGGACGAGCCAGATCAACAGGCAAGCCAGGACAAGGCCGGCAGCCGCCGCCCTGACCGTCACCACCGGCTCCTTGATCGTCAGGGCGGCGATCAGTGTCGCCAACCCGATCAGCACCAACCCCGCCGCGACCCAGAGCGGCTCCTCGCCGGAAGTGAGTGGCAGGGCGGCTATCACCAGCCCGATAGCCGCCACCACCGCGGCGCCGGTCGGTCCTCTGGGCAGAGCGACCAGCACCCGGAGCGCGCCGGCGCCCAGCACTATGCCCAGCAGCAAGATCATGTCGGTCCAGTCGAGGACCGGGTTGCGCTGGATGATGAAGATGATCACCGGATAGGACAGGACCCAGGCCGAGATGAGGAACCGCCGGAAGGCGCGGGGCCAGATGCGTTCGATCAGGATCCCGAGGGGGTAGACGGCCACCGCCAGCACGAACAGAGTCGTCCACGGGCCGGCGGTGGTGGCGGCTATCGGTGCGGTGGTCTGGTCGAACTGGCCCAACGGGACCGGGAGTTCCATGGTCCATAGGAGCGCGGCCACCGCCGCCATGACCATCACCGGCACGCTCAGCAGCGGGATCGTCGGTGACGGATCGGCGGCGCGGCTCCACCGGACGCCGAAGTGGGCCAGGACGGCCACCAGGACCGCGGCCACGAGTATCCAGGCACGTACGCTGCTCCAGTTGGCGGGCGAGTCGAACTGCAGGCCGGGAATACCGAAGGTGCGCGCCTCGGCCGCATGGTGCATGATCGCCGTCACCGCCACCAGGACAGCGCCGCTCCTCAAGCCTCCCGCGAAGGTGGTGAGCTCGAGCCGTCCTCCTACCTTCCAGGACGCCATGGACCAGACCACCAGGACAATGAATATGCCCAGGGACGTCCAGATCCGGATCAGGTCGTCCTGCGGGAAGGCCTGGACCATCAGCAGCTTCGCATTGTGGGTGACCGCCGCCCACTTGCGTTCCGGAGCGAAGAGGTACGAGGTGATGAACCGCAGGATGTTCAGGAGCACCAGGGCGAATGCCAGGGTGAGGAACGAGTTGAAGGCGATCTGTCCCCAGGTGTGGCCCGAGAAGAGGTTATCGCGCATCCAGCGCCACGGCCCGGTGGGCGGGGGCTCGGGAGCCCGCTCGGTCATGTCGGCGGCAACGGCGGCGGATGCGGGGTCAGTCATGTCAGCGCTCCACCAGAGCCATCTTGCGGTTGTAGTAGTTCACGATGCCCGACAGGATCAGGCTCACGAGCGAGTAGAAGCCCATCCAGAAGATGAACACCGCCAGCGCCTGGCCTTCCTGGTTGAAGATGGTCTGGCCGACCTGGACGATGTCGGCGTAGGCCACGGCGATACCCAAGGAGGTGTTCTTGGCCAGGTTCAGATACTGGGAACCGAGCGGGGGAAGGATGATCCGGAAGGCTTGGGGCAGCACGACCAGGCGCAGCACCTGGCCCCGGCGCAGACCGACCGCCGCGGCGGCCTCACCCTGACCGCGCGGCACGGCCATGATCCCGGCCCGCACGATCTCGGCGATGAAGGCGGCGGTGTAGAGCGTGACTCCCATCCAGACCGCCATGAAGCCCGGTGTGAGTGCCTTACCGACCTCGTGGGAGTACTGGGGGAATCTGGTGGGCACCACCACCTCGGGAAGGGTGAAGCGCAGGGGGGCGCCGCCGGCAAAGTCGAACCGTGACGCCAGGAAGTCGAAGAGCGGCTCGAATCCCCAGTTCATCTGGTACCAGAGCGTCCGTCCCAGAACACTGGAGAGGGTTGCCTGCCCGGCCCCGGATACGAAGAACAGCATCACCCCGACTCCCACCAAGGCCGCCACCGCCAAGCGGAAGTAGTCGTCATCCGAGAGTTTGGCCATCCCGGCGGGCGACCGGAGCCGCCTCAGATAACGCACTATGTATAGGGCCGCCAGCACGACAGCGAGGGCGGCCAGTACCAGCTGGAGACCGATCACCGGTACCACCGCGGCCACCCAGGCGAGGGCGGTGAACAGCCATCCCAATACCCCGGCGGCGGGATGGGCGAACCATCCTCCCACCAGGAAGACGGCGAAAGTGGCAATCGACCAAGCGAAGGCGTGGGTATCGTGCCCCTCTCGCTCCTGGAGCGCGATCCGGCGCCGGTACACCCAGCGGGCCGCCACCACGCCGAGGATCAGCACCACGGTGTACTGCCAGCGGCCGGCCAGGGGGGTGAGCCAGGGCATGGCGATGCCCTTGGGGCTGGCGAACAGCCACCGGGGCCCCTCCATCTCGGGGGTCAGGTCCGGCAGGAGGCCGACGATCAGCGCCTGCCAGAAGAGGATCTGGACGAGCAGCGGGATGTTGCGGAAGAACTCGATGTAGGCGTTGGCGATCCTGGAGACGATCCAGTTGGACGACAGCCTCGAGATCCCGATCACCGTGCCGAGGATGGTGGCAGCGATGACACCGCTCCAGGTGACCCTCAGCATGTTCACCATTCCCACCGCCAGCGCCTCCAGGCCCGACTCGGGATCGGTGTTGAACCCCTCGCCGAGCTTGACGCCCAGTGGTTCGCCCAGGAAGTCCCACGAGAAAGGGATGCCGGTAGCCCGAAGATTGCTGGTGGCCTGGGTTATGACGACATAGCCCAGCCAGAGGAGGCCGACGAGGATGCCGATTTGCGTCGCCCATTTGATGACGACCACGTTGCGCCATATGGGTACGCGGGTCTGAGAGGATCGGTCGGGGGGCGTGACCAATTGACCTTCCGTTCTAGCCGGCACTCAGACAATACCAACTAGGAGGTGGTCTGGCTGTGGAACAGGGGAGCGGGGTGGCTTCGGCAGCGGCGCCGATGACTGCCAGAGCACGCCTGGTTGTTGACAGACAGAACGCATACGCGAGGAGGGGGCACCTGGCCGGTGCCCCCTCCTTGTTTCCGATTGACTTGGTTGCTACCGGGCCGGTGGTGCGTAGACCAGACCGCCCTCGGTCCAGCGGGCGTTGGCAGACCCGGCTCGGGCGAACCCGAGCGGGTGCAGGTTGTTGACGTAGATCTCGTCATAGTTGCCGACCTGCCGGATGGCCTGGGCATACGCGTCAGCCGCCAGACCCATCTTGGTCTGAAGCTCGTCCTCGCCTACGCCGAGGAAGCGACCCGCTTCGGGGTCGGGCGGGTTCGCCACCATCTCGTCGATGTTCTGGGAGGTGACTCCCTTCTCGTCGGCGATGATCAGGATGTACACCAACCAGTTCACCACGTCGGCCCACTGGCTGTCGTTCTGCCGGTACATGGGGCCGAGCGGCTCCTTGGAGATCGGGGTGGTCGGGAAGATGATCCAGTCTCCCTCGGCAATCTCGCCGTTCTGGATGGCGGCATAGCGATGGCCGAAGAGGGCCGAGCCGTCGGTGGTCACCAGGTCGCAGGAACCCGCCCGGAAGAGATCCATGGCCTCCGGGAAGTTCTCCACGGTCACCAGCTCGATCTCGGCGCCGACCACGCGGGCGCCCTCGGTGATGTTCTTCTCGGTGGTGGTACCGGCGTTGGTGCAGAGCCTGGCGCCGTCCACGTCCACCAGAGTCGAGGCATCGTTGAATCCGAAGTCGGCCTTGCCCATGATCTGCTGTCCGTCGTAGAACGTGGTGGGCCCGAAGTCACCGCCGATCTCCGTATCCCGGCTCTGGGTCCAGGTGGTGTTACGGAACAGCACGTCGACCTCACCGGCGGCCAGCACGTTGAAGCGCTCGGCGGCGGTGGTGCCCACGAACTCGACGGCGTTGGCATCACCGAGCACGGCCGCGGCAAGAGCGCGGCAGTAGTCGGCGTCGAATCCGATGTAGGAGCCGTCGTCCTGGGGCTCGGCGAAGCCGATGGCGGCGGTCGACACGCCGCATCTCAGGCTACCGCGGGCCTGTATCTCGGCCAGCGTGCCGCCCTGACTGGGTACGACCACCACTTCCTCGGGCTGGGTGGTGGTTGCCTGGGTTGCCGCTGTGGTCGTCTCCTGGGCGGCTGTCGTGGCGGCCGGCTCGTCGTCGGCTCCGCACGAAGCAACGACCATCGCAAGCACCACGAACAGTGGTACGAGCCTTCGAGTCATAAGTAGGCCCCTTTCGGTTCTCGCGTTTAGGTTCGGCATCATCCCCACCTGCCGGGACTTCTGGCTATAAAACCGCCGCATGCTGGTGTTGCTTGACCGCCGAGACGATCCCAGAAGCGTCCATCCGGTAACGGGCGAGAATTTCATCGATCTTACCATGAGGCAAATGTGCAGTCGGGAGGCCGATCGTCACAACTTTCGCGGACCCGGCGCCGTCCACCTGGTCGCGGATCGCCTGCCCGATCCCACCGGCTCGCAGCCCGTCCTCGACGGTGACCACCAGTCCGTGCTGGGCGGCGTCGGCGATCATCACCGGATCGAGCGGCTTCACCACCCTCGGGTCCCACACCGAGCAGCTGATTCCCTCGAGTTCGAGGAGGTCGGCCGCCTCGCAGGCGGTCTCCAGCATCTTGCCGATCCCGATGAGGCAGACGTCGGATCCCTCGCGGACCCGGCGGGCCGACAATCCGGATCCAACCTCGTCGATCGATGCTCGGAGGGGTGGCGTCTTGGGCCACCGGATGGCCGAGGGGCCGGAGGTTATCTCCATCGCGGTGTCGAGCATCACGGGGAGCTCCTCGTACGAGGAGGGGGCGAAGATGGTCATGCCCGGGATCTTGGACAGCAGGACCATGTCGAGGAGTCCGTGATGGGAGGCGCCGTCGTCTCCCGTGATGCCGGCCCGGTCGAGGCAGAAGATGACCGGGCAACCGTGGAGGGCGGTATCGAGGTTGATCTGGTCGAGCGCCCGGGTGAGGAAGGTGGAGTAGATGGCCACCACCGGGCGGAGGCCTCCCATAGCCATGCCCGTGGCCATCGCCACGGCGTGCTGCTCCGCGATTCCGACATCGAAGACCCGGTCGGGGTACCGGTTCTGGAACGGCAGCACGCCGGTCGAGTCGGGCATGGCGGCGGTGATCGCCACCAGCTCGGGATGGCGGTCGGCGAGCGCCAGCAAATGGTCGGCAAAGGCGGACGTGTAGCTCCCCTCCTTGATGGACGAGAGGTCATGCATCGCCTTGATGGGATCGTTCTCGGCGGGGGCGTAGCCGCGGCCCTTCTGGGTGATCACATGGACCACGGTGGGTCCGCTCATCGCCCGGACGTTCTTGAGGATTCGTTCGAGCTCGGGCAGGTCGTGGCCGTTGAACGGACCGAAGTAGCGGATGCCGAACTGCTCGAAGATCTGGGGCGGTTCCCACATCTGGCGGATGGCCACCTCGGTGGCGTCTATCCCACGGCTCACCAGGTCCGCAACCCAGGGAATCGACTCGGCGATCGAGCGGGCCACGCCCTGCCCGCGCTCGTAGACGTTGGTGGTCCGTAGCTTGATGAGGCTCTCGGACAGCCTCGAGATGGTTGGTGCGTAGGAACGGCCGTTGTCATTGAGGACGATGGTGACGTCGGCGCCGGAGTGACCGATGTTGTTGAGCCCCTCGAGCGCCATGCCTCCGGTCAGCGAGCCATCGCCCACCACCGCTACCACCTGCCGGTCATCACCCCCGGCCTGGAAGGCGGCGGCCAGACCGTGGGAGTAGGAGAGCGCGGTCGAGGCGTGGCTGTTCTCGATCCAGTCGTGCTCCGACTCGGCCCGGCTGGGATAACCGGACATTCCATCGGGAAGCCGGAGGGTGGCGAACTGGCGCCGTCGCCCGGTCAGCAGCTTGTGAGGGTAGGCCTGGTGCCCGGTGTCGAAGAGGATGGCGTCGTGGGGGGACCGGAAGACACGGTGCAGGGCCAGGGTGAGCTCGACTATGCCCAGGTTCGACCCCAGGTGGCCGCCGTTCCGGGTGACCGTGGCCACGATGAGGTGGCGGATCTCGGTGGACAGCTCCTCCAGCTCCTCGTAGCCGAGAGCTCGAAGGTCGGCGGGTCCCCGGATGGTCTCCAGGAGGGGCGTATCGGGAAGTGTCATTGTCAATACTCTACAGGCGAAACCCGGTTCACCGCCCAACTTCGCAGGGTGACCGAAAATACCCGGGCAAATGGGCCTTTCAGCCTCCCGGTCCCTGACCGGGCGCCCGCTCCCGGGAGCGTTCCAGCATCTCGACCACCGTGGCGTCCGGAGTGGGGCGGAAGTCGCGGTAGAACATGCCGATGGCCGCGAACCGCCGCGGCGTGTGCGCCACCACCAACTCGTCAGCCACCTCCGCGAATATCGCCGATGCGTCGCGGGGAGCGACCGGCGCGGTCAATACGACCCGACCGGCCCCGAGGCGACGGGTGATCAGGCAGGCGGCCCGGGCTGTGGCCCCCGTGGCGATGCCGTCATCGACGATCACCGCGGTCTTGCCCCCCAGGTCTGCGGGAGGGGCTTCGCCCCGGAACCGTTCCGCCTGGCGGGCCAACTCCCGGCGCTCTCGCCGTTCAACCCGTTCGACGGCCTCCGGCCGGATCCCGAGCCTTTCGATCCGCCGCTCATCCAGGACGCGTACCCCGCCCTCCCCGATGGCGCCCATAGCAAGCTCCGGCTGGGTCGGTACTCCCAGCTTGCGGACCAGCAACACCTCCAGGGGGGCGGCAAGGTGCCGCGCGATCTCGTAGCCGACCGGGACCCCGCCCCTGGGCAGGCCCAGGATCACGGTGGGCTCGTTGCCGAGGTGGTCCAGCATGCCTGCCAGCACCCGGCCGGCGTGCGACCGGTCGGTGAACCTCATGCCTCGTTCCGTGTCATGCGGTGATTGTGCCATCGGGCAGGGCTAACCTGCCCTCCGGGCCGGTACGGATACGGCCTCGAAGAACGTTCTTTCAATCGGAATGGTGGCACGATATGCCTTTCTACCTGATCGCTCAGTCCGTTGCGGACGCCTGCGGAGTCGATCCGGGGTCCGTATGCGGCCTCGTCTATGACTTGACCGGTAGCAGCGGGACCGCTCGCCTGGCCGATCTGGCGGCCCGTCCCCTCAAGGTCCTGCTCATCCTGTTGCTGGCCTGGGTCGTCAGCCGGATCGTGCGCCGGTGGCTGGACAGGCTGGTCGAGGGCTGGCTGACGAGGCGCTCCGAACTGGCGGAGGCCATCTCCGGCACCATCGAGCAGGATGACGACGGGCCGGGATTGGGCGAGGCCGCGCTCGAGAGGGCCCGCCGGATGGTGGACCAGCAGGAGCGGAGCGGCCAGCGGACGAGAACGCTCGGTTCGGTGCTCAGGTCGGTCTCCTCGGCAGTCATCTACGGCATGGCCCTGATGATGGCCCTGGCGGAGTTCGACGTGAACCTGGGCCCGCTGATCGCCGGCGCCGGTATAGCCGGCGTAGCGGTCGGTTTCGGCGCCCAGAGCCTGGTCAAGGACTTCCTCTCCGGTGTGTTCATGCTGCTGGAGGACCAGTACGGAGTGGGCGATGTGGTGGACGTGGGGGACACGGTCGGCGTCGTGGAGGAGGTCAAGCTCCGCACCACCCAGGTGCGCGACATCAACGGGACGCTCTGGTACATCCCCAACGGCGAGATCTCCCGGGTGGCCAACCTCACCCAGGACTGGGGCCAGGCCGTGGTCGACGTCGAAGTCGCCTACGACACCGACATCGCGGCGGCGATGGCCCTCATCAAGGAAGTGGCGGACGGGTTGTGGCGGGAGCAACTCGAGTCGTTCACGATCATCCAGGAGCCGACCATGGCCGGGGTTCAGGCCTTCGGGGACAACTCGATCGCCCTCCGCCTGATGGTCAGGACCGAGCCCGGAGAGCAGTTCGGCACGGCGCGGGAGTTGCGGAAGCGGCTCAAGTACGCGCTCGACGAGGCAGGGATCGAGATCCCGTTCCCGCAGCGCACCATCTGGGTACGTTCCCAGCCGGCCACGGCGTTGCCGGATGAAGCAGGCGGTACGGACAGCTCCGGTTAGGGGCCTTACCGCGGGGCGGTTGCGGCTTTTTTCGCGGACTCGTTCGATCATGGCCCATCGCGGAACTTGTCCGGCCGGGCTGGGCTAAGGTTCCTGCCCGTGCTGGTTACCGCGGCTCGGTTTGGCTGACATGCAGCAAGTGCTCGCTGCGGTCGATCTGTCCCCGATGTCCCGCCGCGTGGCCGATCGAGGCCGGATTCTTGCAGAGGCTCACCAGACCGAGCTCAAGCTGGTGCATGTAGCGGAACCACCCGACGTCCCGCTCCCGGACGAGATGATGGAGCGGATCCACCTGTACCGCCAGAGCCAGGCGGAGGACCTGCTGACATGGATCAATGCCCGCGCCCGGTGCCGGGTGGATCTGGAGGTCCGGTCGGGGAACATGGCCATCGAACTGGCCAAGCTGTCCCACAAGGCCGGGCTGGTGATCACCGGCACCTCGTCGGTCGACCAGACGAGGATCGGCCCCCGCACCACCAGGCTGGCCCGCAAGCTGCATGCCTCGGTGCTCAGCGTGCGGAGGCTGCTGCGTTCCCCGTATCGCCGGGCGATCGCAGCCGTGGACCTTTCCGAGGCCAGCACTTCGGCGGTCGATCTGGCCCTCCTCCTGGCGACGGGCGCCGACACGGTGACGGCGGTGGCGTCGTTGCCCACCGACGACGAGACCATGCTCTCGGATGCTGGGGTCATGCCCGAACGGCTCGATGTGTTGCGGCGGGAACGGCTTTCCCTGCTGGAGGAGCGCATGCAGAAGTTCGTAGCCGGCTGGGGCGGCCTGGTCACGCCGGTGGTCCTGGACGGCCCCCCGCCCCAGACCGTGGCCGAGTTCGCCCGCATCAGCAACGCCGACCTGGTGGTGGCGGCCAGCCGCGGCGCCGGCAACGCCAACATGGTCCTCCTGGGCAGCAACGCCGAAGCCCTGATGCGCACCGTCCCCTGCGACGTGGCCATAGCCCGCGTGCCGGGTCGTTTCTACCGCCCCTAGCGCCAGATCAATCACCCGCCGGGAGTATCCTTCCCCCACAGGGCCCGTAGCTCAACCGGTCAGAGCAGCGGACTCATAATCCGTTGGTTGCAGGTTCGAGTCCTGCCGGGCCCACCACGTGCTCTCAGTCGCTGGCCGTTATGGCTACCTATAGTCCCAGGTCAAGGGCCAGTTCTGTTCTCGTCTCCGGGGGTTGGCGAGCCACTTTGGTAGCCCTTCGTGACTTCTTGAGGCTCCTATTTGTTGTTACTCATCGTCGGTAGACTTGCCTGCGACACCACTCGATCATCGCTCCCTGGCTGGTGAAATCCGAAGAACGCTGCATGGATGCTCGGGTGTGGTCAACCTTGTGACAGAAAGGTAGCGATGCCGCTATTCGAGATTGGAGAAGACGAACTGGTCCCGTTCCGACGGGTGCAGGCTGGACCGGACCTCTATGAGAAGGAAATCGAGGAGTTGCTGTGGGCCAACCCTGACGCGTTCGTCGGTACCCCTCTCTTCCCAGTCGCACGCCAGCCTGCCCTCAGCGGCAAGCTCCGCCCCGATGTTGTGGCGCTCGACGATCGAGGGCATGTGCACGTGATCGAAGTGAAGCGGGACATCGCCCGTGACCAGCTGGCGCAGTGCCTCGAGTATGCCGGCTGGGCGCTGGACACCAGCCTCGACGTTTGCAGCGATGTTCCACGACGGCGAGACAGCGTTTTTCAATGCGTGGATGGAGTTCACGGACACCAAGTCGCCGCAGTTGATACGAAAGCCACCACAGCTCGTGCTCGTCGCCCGGGATTTCGATAGCCGGACCGATGCTGCGTTGCGCTATCTGGCAGAGAGTGGCCTCCCGATCACGGTGTTGGGGGCCACCGTCTATCAGGACCGGGAGGATCGCCGGTTCGTGGATATCGACGCTGACCATGAACCTGAGGTTCCCCTTACCGTTGGCAGTGGTGGTCAGGGTGGTCCGAAGAGTTTCAAAATCGACGGACGGCGTGTCGTGGTCAGTGACCTCTTGGATGCTGGTCTGATCGAACCGGGCACCATCTTGACGTGGACCCGTCCGAGAATCGGCGAGACCTATAAGGCTCGGGTTCTTGCGACCGGCGACATACGCCTCGACGACGATCGAACCTTTGCGTCGCCCTCGCGGGCAGCTCGCGAGGCAGCCGGCATTGTTGCTGCTCCCGGGTGGAGTTCCTGGGCAGCACCCGACGGGCGAACACTGTCGAAACTCCGCTCAGAATTGCTGGAACAACAAAGGTTGCTACACGCTGACAAATAGAGTTTTACTCTCATATATCGACTCCTAGAGTCCTCTTCCCGGGTCCACATCGGCTGCCAGTTACCCGCCGTCGGGAGTCATCGACCCTTGAATCCACCGGTGGTTCCTATCTGTCTGCGACACGAAACCACGGCGCTGCCCGGTCAGGAACTGTCGCTCCCGCCCGGGTCATGGGCGAGAGCCTGATCCGTTTCTCGGTCGACGTGCTGGCGCGCTCTGACCGGGAGGGGTCGCCAGCCGTTTCGCTGCTTCGGTCGGAGTGTCAATCCGGACGACGATGGCGGGTGGCCGGGAGACGAGTATCTCTCATCCGCGGAGGGTTGCCGTTCTTGCTGTGTCCACGCTGAAGGTGGCCGGGTCCACTGCTACGCCGTAGTCCCGCTCGGCTGCCTCGACCGACACGAAGCCGTTGCGGACGTCTTTCGCCACCAGCGCCGGATCGCGCTCGAAGGGGTTGCCCCAGCCGCCGCCTCCTCCGGTGTTGTTGGCGAGAACCTGTCCGGCTTCGAGGAAGTTGTAGCTGCCTGCCTTCCGCTCCTCGTTTTCCGTTCCCGGGTCGATCACGACGTGGTTGGGGTCGGCTTCCTTCCCGCCGTTGATGCCCCATGGAGGGCTCACGGTCTTGTACAGGATCGCTATGGCGGTGGCAGGGGCGAGGAACCGGTAGACCCTGCTGATACCCACGCCGCCGCGGTGCTTACCGGGGCCTCCGGTGTCGGGCCGGTAGCCGTAGTGGTCGATCAGCAGCGGACCCTTGATCTCCAGCACCTCCACGGGATTGTTGCGGCAGCCGGGCTCGCTCAGATGCATGATGCCGTCCTCACCGTCTCCGCCGGCGTGGGCGCCGAAGCCGACCGCGTCGTTCATGCCCTCCAGCCACGGTCCTCCGGTCCGGGGATCGTCTCCGAGAGCCATGACGGAGCACACGTCGCCCCCGGAACAGGCGGGCACGCGGTCCGGCATCCCCTGTGCCAGGGCCTTCAGCATCACCTCGCCGCCCAGCAATCCACCCCACAGGGTGAAGGTGGGCATGGGTGGAACGGCGTGCATCACCGATCCCTCCTTGGTGATCACCCGCAACGGGCGGAAGTTGCCGGCAGTGACCGGCCATTCGGGAGTGGTGAGAGCCTTGAAGATCAGGCAGTTGAACGCCTCGGTCAAGCCCCGCGGTAGGTTGATCGGACCGCGAACTCCCTCGTCACTCCTGGTCCAGTCGACGATCATCTCGTCGTCGGTGATGGTGATGGTCACGGCCATCTTTACCTGTCTGTCGAGATCCACCCCGTCGTTGTCCATGTAGTCCTCGGCGCTCCAAGTGCCCTTGGGCATGCGCCGCAAGGCCGCCCGCGCCAGGCGCTCGCCGTGGACGTTGATGGCGTCCATGGCGGCGGTGAGGGTCTCGACCCCGAACTTGTCGGCGATCTCACGGGTACGCCTGACCCCGGTGACGACAGCCGACACCTGGGCCTGCAAGTCCCCGATCGTGTGGCTGGGCATCCGGCTGTTGAAGCGCACGATGTTGAATATGTCCTCGTTGATCTGGCCTTCCCGGTACAGCTTCACGACCGGGAAGAAGATCCCCTCCTGGTACATGTCGGTGGAGTCGAGTACGTATCCCGGGTCCTTCTGCTTGAGGTCGAGCACGTGGCACCGGCAGGACGCGAACCCGACCAGCCGCCCTTCGACGTGGATCGGAGCGAACACGAGCGTGTCGAGCGTGTGGGCCGACGACCAGTACGGATAGTTGTTTATGAACACGTCCCCGGGCTTCATCGACTCCGTTCCCAGGAACTCGATCGACCGCTTGATGCCGTAGTCGTTGCCGCGGGTGAACACGGCGATGCCCGGAGCGTCGGCAGCGATGTCCCCGTTCACATCGTGCAGTCCGATCCCGTAGTCGTGGGTTTCGTAGACGACCGTGTTGTAGGACGTCCGGCACAGGTTCCGGGCCATCTCCTCGCAGGCCGAGAGAAGCCCGTGACGGATGATCTCGGTCGTTATGGCGTCAATCATCGGTAACCCCCAGCGTTATCACGAGCTCGCCATGCTCCCCCACCACCAGATGGTCGCCCGGATGGATGACGGTGGTAGCGGTGTGCTCGACTATCACCGCCGGTCCGGCGACCTCGTCACCGCGGCAGAGGTCCTCCCTCCTGTACACCCCGGCAGGGACCCGGTGGGCGCCCCCGGCGTCAAGAACGGGCCGGGTTGCGAACGGCTCGGTCGTCCCGACCGTCCGGCGGGGGAGTGCCGGCAGCCTGGGTTGGTCCACCGTTCCGGTTGCGTTCAGGCGCAGCGTCGTGACCTCCACCGGATCGGTCATCGTATGGCCGTACTGGCGATGGTGGAGTTCGGTGAACCGCTGTCCCAGATATGCGATCGGGTCCGCTGTCCCGGCCGGGAGGGGAATCGACACCGGATGTTCCTGGCCGGAGTACCTGACGTCGACCGAGCGCGCCAGCACCTGCCTCTCGACAGGGAATCCCTCTGACTGCAGCGTATCTACTGCTCGGGCCGACATCTCGGCGTACGAGCGTTCAAGCCGACCGGCGTCGAGCGACTCGAGCGGCATCAAGGCGGTCTGCGCGAAGTCGTGCTGGACGTCCGCCATCAGCATTCCCAGCGCGGAGAAGGCGCCCTGGCCCGGCGGGATGATGACGGTGCCCATGCCCAGCTCGCGGGCCACGTCGACCGCCACTATCCCCCCGGCGCCGCCGAACGCCAGGAGCGCGAAGTCCTTCGGGTCGCGGCCCAACTCGACGGTGATCGAGCGCACCGCTCCCATTACCTTGACCGCCGAGATCCGTACCACGCCGAGGGCGAGTTCCTCCACTGTTATGCCCATGCGCCCGGCTAGCGGTTCCAATGCGCCGCGGGCCAGGTCCTCTTCGAGGGTCAGGGTCCCTCCCAGCGGAGTCTCCCGGCCGAGATAGCCCACTATGAGGGCGGCGTCGGTGAAGGTGGCTTCGCTTCCGCCGGATCCGTACGAGGCGGGCCCCGGATCCGCGCCGGCGCTGTGCGGTCCGACCTGGAGTCCTCCCGCTTCGTCGGTCCAGGCGATCGAGCCGCCGCCCGCCCCTATCGTGTGGATGTAGAGGGACGAGATGTTTATGGGCAGGCTCTCGAACTCGGTGCCCTGGTGCATGACGGGTCGCCCTTCGATGACGAGCGAGGCGTCCAAACTGGTACCACCCATGTCGATTGTGACGAGGTTGGGCTCCCCGATCATCCGGGCGAAACCCGCCGCTCCGATCACGCCTCCGGCCGGTCCTGACAGGATCAGGTTCACGGGGTTCTCGCGGGCGGAGGAGGCGGTCATCGCCCCGCCGCCGGACCGCATCATCAGGAACCGACCTTCGAAACCTCCGGACGCCAGTTCTCCGCCCAGGTCGTACAGGTAGGTCCGCACGATCGGCTTGATGTACGCGTCGAGTACTGCCGTACTGGTCCGCTCGTACTCCCTGTACTCGCGGGAGAGATCCGACGAGATCGACACCTCCACTTCGGGGACGACCTCTGCCAGAACCTCCCGCATCGCCACTTCATGGGCAGGGTTGGTGTAGGAGTGCAGGAAGGCCACGGCCACTGAGTCGTAGCCACCGTCCCTTATGAGCGCGGCGATCCGGCGGGCGTCGGCTTCATCGAATTCGGTGCGGACGGAGCCGTCGTACATGAGGCGCTCCGTCACCTCGAAGGTGTCGCACCGTTCCACCAGGCGGGGAGGGGTCCGGTAGAGGATGTCGTAGTTCCCCTCCCGGGAGGTCCGCCCCAGCAGGTAAACGTCCCGGAACCCCGCCGTGGCCACCACGGCCGTCCGGGCGCCGGAGCGGGTCAGGAGCGCGTTGAGGGCCAGGGTGGTGCCGTGGGTGAACAGGGACGTGCGGTCAAGCGCTGCGTCGACCCGGGCGATGGAGTCGATCACCCCCTGGCTCGGGTCGTCCGGCGTGGTGGGTACCTTCTCGAACCGGATCTCTCCGCTGCCGTCGAGACTCACCACGTCCGTGAACGTGCCCCCCACGTCGATAGCGAGGCGGTTGGTGCTCACCTGCCTTCCTCGCCGATGAAGGTGCGCATCATGGTTCCACTACCTCTCCCGATCGGATGACCAGCCGATCCGGTGACCAGAGCACGTCGGTCCGCTCGAAGGGGTTGCCTCCCAGCACCACCAGGTCGGCGATGGCGCCCTCCCGGATCACCCCCAGGTCCGGTCGCCGCAGGATGGATGCGTTGACCGAGGTGGCGGAGCGGAGGACGTCGCCTACCGTATCCACTTCGCACCGGTTCCTGAATTCGAGGAGCTGTTCGTCCTCCAAGTCGCCCACCAGGTCGGTTCCGAGACCGATGCGTACTCCGGCCCGGCGGGCGATGCCGATCGACGACAGGCCCGCTTCCAGTACCTCGCGGTTCTTGCGCTCGGAGACCGGAGAGAGGCCGAGACCGGGGCCGCGGCGTCCCATGGCGTCGTAGGCGATCAGGGTGGGAACCAGATAGGCGCCGCGTTCCGCCATGAGCTCCGCTGTCTGCTGGTCGAGGAGGTTTCCGTGTTCGATGGTCCGCACGCCGTTCGTCACCGAGTGGGCGATCGCCTCGGGGGAGTACGCGTGGGCGGCTACGTAGGAATCCCGCCGGGATGCCTCGTCACAGACGGCCCGCACCTCTTCAGCGGAGTACTGCCTGCTACGGAGCGGATCCGTGGGGGAGGCCACGCCCCCGGAGGTGAAGATCTTGATGGCGTGGGCGCCGGTCCGGAACCGTTCCCGCACTGCTCGCAGCAGGGCGTCGACACCGTCGGCGATCTCGCCGACATGGTGTCCGAGGACGTCGATGGCAAGGTGACCGGGACGGGCATCGCCGTGCCCTCCGGTCTGGGTGAGGCCGGGACCGGTGAAGAAGTAGCGGGGGCCATCGATGAGTCCGTCCTCGATGGCCATGCGAAGGCCGATGTCGCCCCCCGCCACGTCCCGTACGGTGGTGAAGCCCCGGCGCAGGGCGCCTTCGAGGCGGCGAGCAGCCTTGGTGGCCACATAACTCATCGGCAACGCCTCGTTCTCCAGCAGGTCGACGCTCACCGTGTAGGCGTGCAAATGCGCGTCGATGAGGCCGGGAGTGACCAGTCGACCCTTGGCGTTGACTACCCGGGCCCCACCCGGAGGCGGGCCTTCCAGGCTGACGATCCGTCCCGCTTCCGTATGGATCGGGCACTCGACCGGCTCGGGACCCACGCCGTCGAACACCAGACCATCGATGACCGACAGCAGACCGGCGGTCAACTAAGCCTCGCATCAGCAGGACACGCGATCTGCTCAACTCGTACGGGGCAGCTGGAACATGTCGTCCCGGCGCGGGGTGCAGCCATACGGTTCAACTCCTCACTCAAGATGGAGTATCCGGTATTACGTTATTTGTCATTAATATACCGAACAGATTGGGTTGAGAGCGGGATGAGTCTAGACGGTGTGGCCACCACGCCGATCTGGTCAGCAGACGACCTTGCATCCGGCCTGTCGCGTGCCACCGGCGCCGTTGAACCTGCCTGAGCCGCGGCCGGAGACCGGGACCTATGACGATCAGGTTCGCACTGACAGCAAGGCATCATTTGATGCTATGCTGTCAGCATGCGGACTACGGTGACACTCGACTCCGACACGGAGCAGATCGTCAGGCAGCGCATGACCGAACGTCGGGTCTCGTTCAAGCAGGCATTGAATGACCTGGTGCGTGAGGGCAGAGGCTTTGCCGATGGGCCCCGCGAATTCAGAACGACAACTCGGCCGATGGGACGCGCCAGGGTCGACCTCGACAAGGCGTTGCGGATCGCCGGCGAACTAGAGGACGGCGACGTTGCGAATCTGGAGACCGGATCCTGAAGCTGGTCGACGCCAATGTCCTGTTGTACGCGGTAAACCGAGACTCGCTGCGGCATGCCTCGGCCCGGGGCTGGCTTGACGAGGCGCTCAGCGGCGGCGCTCGGGTGGCATTCTGCTGGGTTGTGTTGCTGGCGTTCCTGCGGTTGTCCACCAACGGACGGATCTTCGATGAGCCGTTGTCTGCAAGCGAGGCGATCACACAAGTCGAGGACTGGCTGGCTCAACCCTCGGCCGTCGTCGTAGAGCCGACGGCACGCCACCTCGGCATCGTCCAACAACTGCTGGTCCCGCCAGAGACGGGCGGCAATCTGGTCAACGACGCCCATCTGGCTGCCCTGGCCATCGAGCATCGATGCGCAGTGGTTTCCTACGACAGGGACTTTCTGCGCTTCGGCGGCGTGAAGCTGGAGACCCCACCCGCAGTCGATCCCACGTAGACCGGGCTGGTTCCCACGCGCAAACGCCGCGGGAGCCTTGACATCCCATCGTTCACGGGCGGAGGTCGAAAACGGCGGAGTCGGCCTTGCTGCTGGGGGCGCTTCTTCGGGAACTCCCCGGCCTTCTGGATGGGGCTACAGGCCCAAAACGAATCTTGAGGTCACCCGAGACCGCCTAGCAGAACGGCTTGCCGGCGTGGTCGTTCACCCTGCCGCTCGCGCCTTAAAGACACGTCCCGGCTGGACTCAGGGCGTAGGGCCGGGTTCGGGGAACTCGCTGACCGGGAACACGCTGTTGACGATCTGCAGGTCGGCATTGGGGCAGTGCGGAAGCCATGTCCGGCGCCACTCGCTTCCGGGGATGTGGTAGAGAAGCTCGTCGCCGGCAACGATCTCGGCCTCCAGTTCGTACCTGCTGTGGCGGCTGATCTGCACGCCTTCGTGGGGGAGTGAGAACTCGATCGGGAACCTGTCGAGGTCGCCCCGAACGGTCTCGGTGACCACGAGCCGGGTCTCGGGATCGGTGATGTCGATCAGCCGAACGTGGAGCACGGCCTCTTGGGGCAGGTCTTCCTCCTCCATCTCGACGTGAATCTGTCCCGGCAGGGGCTCGACGCAGGTGTCGAAGGGGTTGGTGGAGACGACCACCACATCGGAGTTGGCGGGAGCGCCCCCGGTGAGCACGAGGTGGACGGTGTCGTTGACGTACAGCAGGTCATCGCCGAGCCTGACATCGGCGCTCAGCGAGTACTCGTTGCCGCTGACGATCAGGTCGCGGTCGTACTCGATGCGGAAGCGGGTCGGGAGCCGGTCGGCGTTCTCGATGACATCGAGCCCCAGCTCCACGGAGGGGGCATCGGCCAGCGTGATGTCCAGCAGCCGGACGGTGATGACCGCGCCCTCGGGCAGCTCGACCTCGCGAGCAAACAGCACCTCGCCGGAGATGGATCCCGCAGACCCGCCTGGCGCACAGGCAACTGTCGCTGCAAGCGCCGTGGCCAGGACCGCCATCGTGAATGGACGCGCCAAACGATGCGTCACCGGTTCACCAGCGAGTCGGTTGCCACGGCGGCGAAGAGCAGTGCCAGATAGAGGAGCGAGAACAGGTACAGCGCCCTGGCCCCCTCGGTTCCCTCACCGCGTGCGAGGCGGACCGCCAGGACGATGAACCACGCGCCCGGGCCGACGGCGCCGACCAGGTAGATCCAACCGACGGCGCCCGTCGCGACGAACGTCGCGGAGAGCACCACCAGCACCACCGTGTAGACCAGGATCTGGCGCTTGGTCGCGGCCAGCGTGGCGACCACCGGCAGCATCGGGATCCCGGCGCGGGCGTAGTCGTCCTTGATCAGCAATGCCAGGGCCCAGAAGTGCGGCGGCGTCCATAGGAAGATGATGGCGAACAGGTAGACGGCCGGTAGCTCGACCGTCCCGGTCACCGCCGCCCAACCGACCAGGGGCGGGACCGCGCCGGCGGCGCCACCGATGACGATGTTCTGGGGCGTCGTCCGCTTGAGGCCCTTGGTGTACACGAACAGGTAGATGAGCGTGCCGGCCACGGCGAGCAGGCCGCTGAGGACGTTCACGAAGGCGGCCAGGATCACGAAGGCGCCCAGGTTGAGGAGGATTCCGAAGCCGTAGGCCTGCCATTTGGAGACCCTCCCGCCGGCAACGGGGCGGGCGCTGGTACGGGCCATCTTCTGGTCGATGTCGCGCTCGGCGCCGTGGTTGAGAGAGTTGGCACCGCCGGCTGCCAGGTAGCCGGAGACGATGACAAGGGCGGTCACCAGGGGATCGGGCCGGCCCTCGGCGGCCAGGAACATGCTCCCCACGGCCGTGATGAGCAGCAGGGCCGTGATCCGGGGTTTGGTGAGCGCGACGTAGTCGCTCACAACCCTGGACGCGCGCATGCCTGGAGCGAGCATCAACCCGCGCGCCCCGGGTACCGGGACCTCACCCGGAAGGTTTCAGGATCGAACTGCACCGCGACCATCAGCACCATCGACACCCAGGACATCGTCGCGAAGACCAGATGCAGGGATGCTATGAGCGGAGTCGAACCCATCCATGCCGTCAGCGCGCCCACCCCGATCTCGATCACCAGGAACCCGGCCGTGAGCGCGGCCAGCCAACGAAGCTGTCCCCGTGCCGCCCCCTGTCTCCACGCCACGAAGCAGGTACGGAACACCACCACGGCCACGATGGCCACCATGTATCGGTGGGTCATGTTGATGACGAACGGCGTACCTCCGGGGATGCTGGTGCCTACGCAGAGCGGCCAGCTCGGACAGGCGGCCCCGTAGTTCATCCCCACCATGTAGGACCCGAAGAGGATGGTCACCAGCAGACCGCTCAAGCCGGCCCATGCCAGCCTCCGATCCCGCCTGGAGCCCCCGGTGTCGAGGTCCTGCGGGTCATCGGACCCATCATCAGGCGGACCGGCCAGCCAGGCGACGGCGAGGCCGGCCACGGTCAGCTCGGCCAGCCCCAGGTGGATCAGGCGCGTCCACCAGGAGAGCTCGCTCAGGACGGTGATGCCACCGAGGACCGCCGCCGCCACCACCAGTACCGTGCTCGCGCCCGTGGCGACGAGCGCGGGCTTCGATGCCCGCAAGTGTCGCCAAGCCAGCACGAGCGAAGCCACCACCAGGAAGCCCACCGCGGTCGCCGCCAGGCGGTGGGTGAACTCGAGCCAGATGTGGTAGTCGAAGGGCGGGATTATCTGTCCGTGGCAGAGCGGCCAATCCGGGCAAGCATCTCCCGAGCCGGTCACCCGGACGACCCCTCCGAGAGCGACTTGAGCGATGGCCGCTACCAGGCTTGCCAGCGTCACCGTTCTGTATCTGGCCCGGCCCGCTCGTGTACCCGCGGCGACATGTGGCATGGCTGATCGCTCCGAGATTCGAATGGGGGATTCCCTCTGTGCCATCCTGAATTCGCGGTTGCAGGAGGCTCCCGGAAGCTACCGGATCGGATCCCCTCCAATTCTAATCCGCCCTGGGGCATCGAGAGGTCGCCGAGGACGGTCTGCCGGAGCCGCGGTTCCGCCACGCCGCAGGCCGTACGTATCGGCCTCGCGGACCCGAGCCGTTCAGGGATCTCGACCAGGACATGGGGCCCTATATAGTGGCCAAAGTGGAGGGACTCACCATCATCGGCCGACCTGATCGGCATCTGTGGTGAACCCGCGATCGGCGTTTCCCGCCGCGCCCGAGTTGGCGGTCACCCGCTGGTTCAATACCGCCGCCAACCCGACTCTGGCCGACCTGCTGGGCGAGGTCGTGGTCATCGAGGCGTTCCAGATGCTCTGTCCCGGTTGTGTCTCCCACGGACTGCCGCAGGCCAAGCGCATCCAGCACGCCTTCGGCGACGACGTCACCCTGCTCGGGCTCCACTGCGTGTTCGAGCATCACGAGGCCATGACGCCGGTCTCGCTCGAGGCGTTCCTCTACGAATACCGCCTCACCTTCCCGGTCGGTGTCGATGCCCACGATCCCGGGTCGGCTCTGCCCATCACGATGCGCCGGTTCCAGCTGCGGGGAACCCCGAGCCTGGTTGCCATAGACCGGGCAGGGCGTATCCGTCTCAACGCGTTCGGCCAGGTCGACGACATCGTCGTAGGTGCCACCCTCGCCCGTCTCATCGACGAGCCCCGGCCGTCGGCTGCGGATGAATGCGAGCCCGACGAAGGAAACGCGTAGCCCGGAGTTCGGAACGCACCCCGGTCGGGGTAGAGTTCGCGGACCGTGATCCTCTCTTCTGGTACGAGTTCCCGCTCTCTGGGCTTCCTGGGACCTGCCGGTACTTTTACCGAGGAGGCGCTGGTCACCCGGCAATACCTGGCAGCGATGCGCCGCCAACCGTTCAACTCGATGCTGCAGGTCCTGAAGTCCGTGGAGTCCGGCGTGGTGGACGTCGGGTTCGTTCCGATCGAGAACATGATCGAGGGGGCCGTCACCTCCAGCATCGACACCCTGGCCTTCGGAACCGGCCTGTTGATCCAGGACGAGGTGATAATGGATGTCAGCCTGGCGCTGATGGCGCTTCCCGGCACGGACCTCCAGAACGTCAAGTACATCCTCTCCTACCCCCTCGCCTCGGCACAGTGCAGCCGGTTCATCACCCGGCGTCTACCCGGCGCGGTGATGGTGGCGGCCAACTCGACGGCCGGCGCCGCCCGCGACCTGGTCGCCCGGGGGGACATGGACACGGTGGTGATCGCTCCACAGAGAGCCGCCGAGGTCTACGGCTTGGAGGTTCTCGAGGCGGGCATAGAGGATCGGTCCGGCAACCAGACGCGCTTCCTGCTGGTGGGCCGCGACACCGTTCCCCCACCGACGGGACGGGATAAGACCAGCCTGGTCGTGTACCAGCGCGCCGACGCACCGGGGTCCCTGGTGGGGATCCTGGGCGAATTCGTGGCCCGGTCCATCAACATCACCAGCCTGCAGAGCCGTCCCACCAAGGCCAGCCTCGGGAGCTACTGCTTCCTCATCGACTGCGAGGGTCACGTGATGGACGAGAAGCTGGGCGACGCGCTACGCAACCTCCAGATGAGGGCGGCCAGCGTCAAGTTCCTCGGCTCCTACCCGGCGGACTCGGTCAGCCCGGTGGACGGTCCGGCCAACCGAGCATTGCGCGAGGACGTGGATGCCTCCTACGTGGACGATGAGGGATACCTGGTCCTGGCGGGCGTGCCCGACCAGACGAGCCGCGAAGAGGCCGATGCGTGGCTGGCCGACGTGCGCTCCAGAGTCGTCTGACGATGAGTCGGGGCGTCCGGGCTCAGGACTCGATCAGACCCTCCTGAGGCCGCGTCCAGGGCAGTGTGTTGACATACGCGGCCAGCGGGGCCGATGGGATCTTCATGGTGCCGAAGGGCACGTCGATGACCACCGGCGCGGCGCGTTCCAGGGCAAGCGGTATCAACGTCTCGAGATCGTGAGGGTCGTCCGCTCTCATCCCTACCGCTCCGAATGACTCCGCGAACTTGACGAAGTCCGGGTTGTGCAGGTCGGTCCCGTAGGTTGCGCCGAACGACTCCTCGAGGTCGCGGGCCACGTTGCCGTAGGAGTCGTTCCGGAAGACCACGACCACCACGTCGAGACCGTACTGGACCGCAGTGGCGAGTTCCGAGGAGTTGTACATGAAGCCTCCGTCTCCGGCCACGCACACCACGGGGCGGTCCGGGTTCGCGACCTTGACCCCCAGAGCCGTCGGGAAGGCGTAGCCGAGGTTGAACGAGTAGCCGGAGTCGATGTACGTCTTGGGCCGGTCCACCTGGTAGTGCGTGCGGGCGTAGAAGCCGAACTGCGTCACGTCCCACACCACGAACGCCTCCTCCGGGATGCCGCGCTGCATCGCCTCCAGGACGGCGTACTGGGGTTCCTTGAGCCGGATGTCGTAGTAGGCGATGAGGCGGCGGGCCGCCGCGACGGCCTCGGTCGGTGACGGGCGCTCGCCCGCGCCGGCCTTGGCCAGGAGAGGAAGCAGGGCATGGATGGTGGCTCTGGCATCGCCGTGCAGGGGGATGGTGTTGGACTGGATCCTGGCGAGTTCGCCGTCGTCGATGTTGATGTTCACCAGAGTGGACGACTCGCCGGCCGGATTGCCGAGCGAGAATCGTGAGCCGACTCCTATGACCACGTCAGCGGCCTGCATCACCTCGTAGAGCTGGTTCATCTCCTGCCGCTCGCCCCTGGGGCTGAAGCACGAGCCGTAGGACAGTTCATGGCTGTCCGGGATGGTCCCCTTGCCTCCGCTGGACGTCACCACCGGTATGTTGGTGGCCTCCGCCAGCTCGACCAGGGCGTCCTCCGCGTTCGAGCGCGCCACACCGCCGCCGGCGAATATCAGCGGCGTGCGCGAGGCGGCGATGACCCGGGCGGCCTCCCGGAGGTCTTCTGCGCTCGGCACGATCCGGGGAATACGGGCGGGGTTCCGCAACCGGACCTCTTCCCGTTCCACTCCGGTGTCGGGCGGGATCTCGATCAGGACCGGACGCGGTCGGCCCGTACGCATCTGCCTGAACGCTTCGAACACCGCATCCGGCACTTCGCGGGGTCGGAGCACCCGCCGCTGCCACTTGGTGACCGAGCGCACCGTGCCCGGCTGGTCCATCACCTCATGGACGGCCCCGGCATTCTTGCCGATAGCGCCGCGCGGGATCTGGCCGGCGATCACGAGCACCGGCGAGGAGCGCGCGTACGCGTTGGTCAATCCGGACGCCGCGTTGTACAGGCCCGCCCCCGGAACCACGAGAGCTACCCCCGGTCTTCCGGAGGAGCGGGCGTATCCGTCGGCCATGAAGGTGGTGGCCTGCTCGTGCCGGGTGGTGATCATCCGGATGCCGGGCTCGTCCCGCAGCGCCGCGACGATCCCGTATATCTGTATGCCGGGTACGCCGAAGACGACCTCGACACCCTCGTTCGCGAGGGACTTGACGAGTGCTTCGCCGCCGCTCAGACTCACCATCGGGACATCACAACCAGGCTTCCACCCAGATCAAGCATGCTCGCTCCGCAGGATCGACCGCGAACAGCGGAATCGGGCACTACATCGCACTCGAGACGCTCTCCAATACTCAGCAGGACACGGGGCACACTACAACACGGTTCAGCGAGCTGACTGGTTTAGGACGTCTCCTCGGTGGCCTCGTTGCGGCGGTATATGGCATCGATCGCCTCGTCGAGTTCGTCTGCCCAACGCTGCGTCCGCGATCGGAGTCGCATGTTCTGGTAGGCGCCCCACAGGGTCATGGCGGGTGGCACCAGCACGATGGAGACGATCAGCGAGTAGGCGATCGTAATGGCCGCCGTGATGGCGAACTGCTGGGACGCGGCCAGCGGCGAGAACACCAGCACTCCGAGTCCTAGCGCGGTCGTCATGGCGGAGCCCAGCAGCGCCGATCCCGTGACGGAGAGCGTCTGGATCGCCGCTCGCTCAGGGTTGCGGTGGTACCCGTACTCCTCGCGGTAGCGATGGATCATGTGGATGGTGTAGTCCACCCCGATCCCGATCGAGAGCGCGGTGATGATGGACGTGATGAGCGTGTACGGGATGTCCAGCAACGCCATCGTGCCCAGCACCGAGATCAGAACGAGCACAATCGGGAACACGGCCACGAATCCCAGTGCGGGCTGGCGGACGGTGACCCAGAAGAAGAGGGCGAGGACGGTCAGGGCCACCGCGATGGTGGTGCTGATGGCCTCGGTCTGCTGCTCGGTGATGGCGTCGGTGACGGTGAACGAGATGATGCTCGACGAAGTCGCCGTGAGCGCGCTGTCGTCGCCGAACCAAAGTTCCTCGATCTCCCGCTGGGTGTTCCTCGCCTGCGCGGTGTCGCCCGCGAAGGCCGGGAACTGGAGCAGCATGGCATCGATTCCGTCCGGGTTGTTGACCAGGAGACGCCCCATGATGGGATCGACCGCCACCACCCGGTCGAGTACCTCCTGCATGAGGGCCGTATCGAGTTCGATTCCGGCGGAGGCCTCCTGGAACAGGGCGGCGAGCTCCGGGTCGTACTTGTCACCCGGTTGGCCGCTGTCGTTGATCCAGTCGTGCACGACAAGGTCGAAGGACGCCTGGATCGGCCCTGCCGCCGCTCCCGGACGGCGCGTCTCGTCCGCGAAGGCGGTGGTGAGGTCATGAAGGTCGATGAACGTGCGGGTCTCGGTGGCCTCGGCCTTCACCAGCAGGCTGACCATCTCCGTCGAGCCGCCGATAGCCACGTCGAGCGCCTCCATGTCGGCCAGCAACCCGCCACCTCTCGGGAGGATGTCGCGGATGCTGAACTCCGACTCGAGGTCCCGGGCCGCGAAACCGAGCCCGATCGTGATCGCGATCACGGCGACAATGTAGGGCGTGGGATTGCGGGTCACCCCTTTCCCCAGCAGTTCCGCCACCCGGCTGACTCCGGGCAGGGCGGTCGCTATCGGGCGCGGCTCCTTCAACTTGCCGCGAGCCGCCCGCCTCCGATCGATGATCGTACGTCCGGCGGGAATGAGCGTCAGCATCACCAGGAGGGCCATCCCCACGCCGAGTCCCGCGATGATGCCGAAGTCGTTGACGATCCCGATCGGGGAGAACAGGCTCACCAGGAGGCTCACGATGGTGGTGACGGCGGCCAGCGTGAGGGGCAGGCTGACGTGCCGCAGCCCCATCTGGACCGCTCCGACTACATCCTCGCCGGCGAGGCGTTGCTCGCGGTAATGGGAGACGATCTGTATGGCGTAGTCCACCGTGAGGCCGATCAGGATGATCGGCACCATCGTGGTGAGGGAGTTGGGAGGGCCGACCAGCCCCAGCGCGTTGGGTCCGAGCCATCCTTCCGCGCCGACGACCCAGATAATCGCCAGCAGGAGCCCTCCGAGAGTGAGAAGGAGATCCGAGGCCGTGCGCATGAAGAGCAGGATCAGCACCGCAATGAGGAGGAACGCCGCACCCACCAGCGGGGCCATCCCTTCCTCGGTAGCCTTCTTGTACTCGTCCTCCACCACCACGGGCGAGATGCTGCTCACCCGCAGCGGGCCCTCGTCCGCATTCGCCAACTGGTCGACCGTCCGCGAGGCGGTATAGATCCGTTCGTCACCCGTGTCTCTCAGGTTGACGGTGGCGATGGCGATGGGTGTCCCGTCGGCGTCGAGTCCGGTCATGGCGTCGAGCGCCACCCCGATGCCCGGGACGTTGCGGACGGAATCGATTTCCGCCTGCGTGACCGACCCGAGGGTGTCCACCTGGAGCACCGCCTTGACCAGCAACGAGGGCGCGAAGACGGGATCGGGAGCCGCCAGCATGTCCCTTACGGAGGGATCGCTGACGATGTCGGTGATCAGGCTGTCCATCTGGGAGAGCCCTTCGGGCGTGAGCGCCTCGCCGCGGAAGATGAGCGTCGCGACGTCCGCCTCGGCCTCGCCCCCGAAGAGCTCGTCTATCTCGTCCAAAGCCTGGGCGACGGCGCTGCCGTCGGGAAGGGTCTCGGCGGTCTCCGGCGGCTCCGCGCGCTGCGCCGCGCCGGCCCCCAGGGCAACGGTGACGACAAGGAGGGCGGCGATGGTGACCCATGGGTAGCCGGTCACCAGCCGGCGCAGCCGGTCGAGTGCCTTGCTCACGGCTTAAGAAGGATCGCGTCGCTACTAATCATCCCAACTTCCCCTAAGAGCGGACCTTTTCATGAGCTGGAAGCCAAACGCGGATTCACCGCGAAGCCATGATTCAGCGTCACGAATCCTAACAGTGACATGACTCGGCCATCGGTCGTGTCATCGCCTAGCCTTCTTGAATCGCCAGCCGTGCATAAGGCTCCCGTAGTGGTTGAACGATCGCTTGGCCTCCGGATCATCGAAGGGGTAGTCCGCGCCCATCTGGGTCGCGGCTGCGAGTCCGCTAACGAAGCAGGTCTCCTGGCTGTTAATCAGCGTGTGGGCTCCGCAGTGCCAGGTTCTTCTCTTTCCCTGGATGAATCGGAACAGGTAGATGAGGAGTGTGGCCTGGCGCACGTCGTGTACGATGTGTTGAAACCACCACCTCCCTACGATCTTCTTTTCATCGATCCTGCTTATCGGGTTGTAGGTAACCAGGCAGGGTTTGTCGGACTGGTTGACCCACGGCTGCTGGTTGTGCATGATGTACGTTATTTCATAGTTGTCGGGCCTGGCACCGTATTGTTCGATGTGGTTACTCCGCGTCTCCAGCGGTCTCACCTCATTGTCCGGGAGGACCGTGAAATCCGAGTGCACCACCGTATGGTTGTGGAGCTCGCTCTCGTAGCGTATCGAAGACAAGATATAGCGTTCCAGCATTGTGGGTTTGTCGAGGATCATCATCGTCTGGTTGGCATTACACGCCAGAATCACGTCATCGAAAGTTTCTTTCACACCGTCCTCATCCTCGATCACGACGCAGGATGCCTGGCGATACACCTTCCGGACCGGCCGGTTGAGATAGATCTTGTCCCTGAATTCGGCCGACAGGTGCTCGTAGATCCGTCGCGTGCCTCGGTCCCATGTCTGCATGGGAGTCGCCACTTCGATGTCGAAGAACTCGAGGTACCTCGAGAACAGGGCCGCAGGCATGTCGAACACATTGGTCGCCATCAGGAAATTGACGAACATGGGCTTCAGTATCTTGTACCGGAAGTCCCCGGAGAACCCACCCAGGTTCAGGACTGTGCCCATACTGATGTAGTTGAACGGGTTGAGAGCGTTCATCAGCTTTGACCGGGAACGGCTCAGTCGACCGATCCTATGCAGGCGCCTCAGGACCCGTTGGAACTTCTGGATCTCGGATCGGAGCTGCGTCCTGATCTCGGAGTCGAAGTCGTGGGCGTAGACCTCGCCGCGGTATTTCACGCTGTAGCTGAACCTGGTGTCGACCAACTCGATCCCGAATTGCTCCATCAGCAGCACGATGTGGTGGTAGACCGACGGGATGCAGGCGGTCACGGAGATATCGAACGGGATCGAACCCCCATCATCCTGGGGCATCTCTACCGTCACCGCATTCCCCCCGAGCCGGTCCCGAGCCTCGAACAGCCTGAAGTCGAAGCGGTCCGGATGGTGATGCAGTCCCCAGGCTGCGCCCAGCCCGGAGATCCCTCCGCCAACAACAGCAATGCGCCTCGACATCGGTTAGCTCAGCCTTCGGAGCGGCTCTCCGTCATCCCGGTGTCCTCCAACTTCATCGACAGCGCCGGCAGGATGGCCAGGAGGGAGAATATCCCGGCCACCCTGAACAGGCTCTGGAACACCGCCACACCGGCCTCGATCAGGGGAGCCGCCGTCTCTTCGTACGACCCGCCGATCGTCACATCGGCGGTCATGCTGTAGAACTGCTCTATCCCCCAGGTGGACAGGGCCGCCAGGCCCAGGGCCATACCCACCATCCGGGCCGCGGTGATCAACGAGGCGGCGGTGCCCCAGTAGTGGCTGGGGGCTGCGCTGAGAGCCGTGACGCTGATGGGGGGGATGACCAGCCCGAATCCCAGGCCCGCCGTCACGAGCGGCGCCGTCAGCTCGAATTGACCCACCTCGGTCTCCCAGCCACCCATGAAGATCAGGCCCACCCCGATGAGCACCAGCCCGGCGATGGTGGCGGCCCTCACTCCTGTCCAGCGCATGATGTAGCCGCCTATCAACGCTCCCGGCGGGATGGCGGCCGTGAGGCGGACCAGATGGAGGGCGGCCTCCCAGGTCGGCTTCTCCATGACGGTGTTGGCCATCAGGGGAACGGCGACCAGGCCGATGATCAGGGCTATACCCACCACGAACTGGACGGCGTTGGCGGTTACGAACGCCTTGGAGCGGTGCAGGAACGCGGCCACCAGCGGCTGCTCGGCGCGCTTCTCCACCCTGACCAGAAGGGCTACGAGGCATACACCCACGGCCAGCATCAGGTACGGGACGATGGACTCGAGAGAGAATATGGCCCGCTGGGACAGTGCGGCGGTGATAATCAGGAGAGCCGCTCCCAGGAGTAGCGCGCCGAGGTAGTCCATCTTGGCCTCGCGGTTGGGACGGTTCGGCAGGACGGCCAGAAGCGCCATCAGCAGCAGGCTCTGCGGTACGTCGAACCAGAAGATCCACCTCCAGCCGATCCACTCGATGATGGCGCCCCCGTAGAGAGGACCGAGGACCGACCCGGCCTCGGCCGCGGCGGCCACCAGACCCAGCGTCACCCCCCGGTGGCGGGCCGGGACGGCCGCCACCGCCATGGCCATGGCGATCGGCACAGTGGCGCCGCCGCCGGCGGCCTGGAGCACCCTGGCGGAGACGATCCAGGGGAAGTTGGGCGCCACCGCCACCAATGCCGACCCGATGGCGAACACGAGCAGCGCCAGCTGGAATATCCGGACCCGGCCATGGACGTCGGACAGGCGCCCGGCCAGCGGCATGGCGACGGTGTAGCTGACCAGGTACCCGGTGATGATCCAGGAAGCCGAGTCCAGGTCCGTCAGGGGGATCTTCAACTCCAGCATGACGGTGGGCAATGCCGTGTTGACCACCGTCTGATCCAGGGCGGTCGAGAAGACCCCCAGGCAGATGATGGTGAGGATCCCCGTCTGGGAGGATCCCCACGCGACGAGGCGAGACCTGACCGCGTTCACACTCAGGCGGAGGTATCCGGAAGTTGAATGTCGACAGGTGTGTTGTAGTCCGAGAGGATGATCAGACGGCTGGTGCCCTCGCCGTCGTCATCGAAGATCTGGCCGGCTATGCGGATCTGCCGCAGTTCATGGTCCGCCTCTCCGATCCATAGGCTCAGGTCGATCGGATGCCCGGTATCCGCGGACGTGATAAGGGTGGACAGGTCCTCGGACATGAGCGTTCCGTCAACCCGGAGGGCCGGGCCACCCCCGACCGACTCCGTGGCCGCGATGGCAGCGTCCTGGACTAGGGGCAACAGGTTGCTCAGAGTGACGCCCAGCCCGACGAAGTTGAAGGGAACCTGGTCCAGCGGCAGGGGGTTCCAGGGCGCGCCCGCCGAGAACTTCATGAAAGCGACGTCGCCGACGGCGACGATCTCGATCTCCGCGAACCCCATTGCGGACTCGACTTCCACGACTATGTGGGCGCTGTCGGGAGACTCGACTTCTCCGTCCACGTTCTTCAACGTCGCGCCGAAGAACTTCGCTCCCGTCTCGTTCTCGTCGATCATCTGGAAGGTCGCCGTAGAGAAGCTGGCCAGATTCTCCCCCGTGCGCGCCAGCACCTCCTCCAACGACAACTCGGGTTCCGGCTCGGTCGTCGTGGGAGCGGGGTCGCTCCCGCAGGCGGCAACGAGGAGCAGGAAGGCCATTGCCAAGGCTGCGAGCGATGGGCTCCGGATAGCTGATCCGACTACGTTCATCCGCCCA
Organism: Acidimicrobiia bacterium; assembly: GCA_009838635.1. Classification (GTDB taxonomy): domain Bacteria; phylum Actinomycetota; class Acidimicrobiia; order Spongiisociales; family Spongiisociaceae; genus Spongiisocius. Next base: position 42,010 of record VXRE01000020.1, read on the forward strand.
CCTCCGTGACCATATCGGTACCGCCCCGGCATCGAGGCCCTGGTCCGACACGATAGCCGCCGGAACTGCGCGAGGCGGACGGCTTCGGCCCTCGACACTGTTCACCGTGTCGGGTTAGGCCACCGCGGGTAGACTCCCTGATCGGTAGCCAGACACGTCAGCGAAAGGTGGTTGCCGTGGCGGACACACGCCCCGACGCGCACGGATCTCGTGAGCACGATCCTCCCGGCCACGATCACCAGGGGCATGATCATTCCGGCCACGATCACTCCGACCATGATCACCATGACCATTCCGGGCATGATCATGACGAACACGACGACCACTCCGGGCATGACCACCACGGCCACGGCCACGGCCACGGGCACGGGGGCCATGACCACTCCCATGACCTGCGAGGCATCAGCAAGCGTGCCCTGACCATTGCGCTGATACTCATAGCCGGGTTCATGTTCGCCGAGGTCATCGGCGGCATTCTCACGAAGAGCCTGGCCCTGCTATCAGACGCGGGTCACATGGTCTCGGACGCCATGTCGATAGCCCTTGCTCTTGTGGCCCTTCGCTTCGCCGAGCGGGAAGCCACCGTTGAGCGCACCTTCGGCTACCAGCGCCTGGAGGCTCTCGCCGCCATGGTGAACGCCCTCACCCTCTGGATCGTGGGTTTTTGGGTGCTGATCGAGGCCTATCACCGGGTGCAGGACGTCCCGGATGTGGAGGGCTTGGGCATGCTCATCGTGGGCGTGCTGGGGTTGCTGGTCAACGTGTTGGCGGCGTGGGTGCTCCACAGTTCTGCCAAGGACAGCATCAACGTAGAGGGCGCCTTCCAGCACGTCATGGCCGACCTGCTGGGATCGGTAGGTGTGGTCATCTCGGGCATCGTCATCCTCACGACCGGATGGAACATGATCGATCCCATCCTCAGCGTGGTCATCGCGCTACTGATCCTCCGGAGCGCCTGGCCGCTGTCCGTCAAGGTTTTCCACGTTCTGGTGGATTCTGTTCCGGCGGACATCGACGTCTACAAGTTGGGGAGCGACCTCGAGGTCGAGGGGGTCACCCTGATCCACGATATCCATGTCCGGGCCGTCAGCTCGGATGAGACAACGTTCTCCGGCCACATCATGATCGACCCGGATTACGAAGGAGATACCAACGAGCTGCTTCGCCGGCTCCGCGACATCATCAAGGGACACGACATCAACCACATCACCATCCAGGTCGACAAGACCATGTCACCAAGTGGCGAGTTGGGCTGCGAGGAGAACCACCACGTCAACTACTTGGCAGCGCGATCGAGAACCCGACCGTAGCCCTCGGTCAGGTGGCTCCTGGTCGGGTGGTTACCAACAGCAACGCCCCGACCAGCAACCGGCAACTACCAACTAGGTCTACTCGTCGTCGAAGTTCTCCGGCATGAGGACGAACTCGGGATAGGACTCCATACCGAGTTCGGCCACGTCCTGGCCCATCTGCTCGGCCTGTACGGATACCCGCAGCCCGATGGTCCGCGCGATGAGGGTCCAGACCGCCCAAGAGACGGCGAACACGAACGCTCCGACCGAAATGATCCCGACTAACTGTACGCCGAGGTTGGTACCGGGATCGGCGATAGTGGCGGCCAGGGTTCCCCAGATGCCGCAGACGAGGTGGGCGGGAATCGCTCCCACCACGTCATCGATCTTGAGCTGCTCGAGGAGCTTGATCCCCAGCGTGCAGAGGACGCCGCCCACGGCCCCGATGATGACCGCCCAGTAGAGATCGCTGTGGGTCGGGGCTGCGGTGATCGAAACGAGGCCGGCGATGGCGCCGTTCAGCCCGGCGAACAGGTCGATCCGCCCCAGGAGCGGTCTGGAGACCGCCAGGGCGGCCAGCACGCCGGCGCACGCCGCCAGGTTGGTGTTGACCAGCACGGTGCCCATGGCCACGGCATCGAGAGCTGACCCGAGAGCCAGCTGGGACCCGCCGTTGAACCCGAACCAACCCAGCCACAGAATGAACACCCCGAGTGTCACCAGCAGAACGTTCGAGGGTGGAGTGGGCTTGACCGTTCCGTCCTTGCGGAACTTGCCCAGCCGGGGTCCGATGACCAGCACGCCGGCCAGGGCCGCCCAGCCGCCGACACTGTGCACGATGGTCGACCCCGCGAAGTCGGCGAACCCCATCTCGGCCAGCCATCCTCCGCCCCATGTCCATGCACCCACGATCGGGTAGATGAACGCGGCGAGAACGAGTGTGAATCCGAAGAAGGGCCAGAGCTTGGCCCGCTCCGCGATCGCTCCTGACACGATGGACGCGGTAGTGGCGACGAACACCATCTGGAAGAACCAGTCGGACAGGACGCTGTAGCCATTCGAGACGACATCCCCGACTGCCCCGTCGGCGCCGGAGAGCAGGTTGATCTCCGCGCTCGATGACGAGTAGAAGAACTGGAACGAGCCGATCAGATTGCCCACGTCCACGTACATGAGGTTGTAGCCGATCACGTAGAAGGCAAGGCATGCGATCGAGTAGATCCCGATGTTCTTGAGACAGATCATCGACGAGTTCTTGGTGCGGACCGCGCCCGACTCGAGCATGGTGAAGCCGGCGCACATCCACATCACCAGGGCACCCCAGATCAGGAATGAGAACGTGTTGAGGATGAAGGCGACCTCGCCGTCGGCCATCTCGGCAGCCGAGGCCACGGTGGGGCGCAGGAGGAGCAACCCGAGAGTCAGTATCCCCGCCACCACGATCCTGGTTCTCGACTTGGAGCGCCCCCGCTGCGCAACTAGGTCCATGCGAAATCCTCCCTCGACAGAACGGACGCACAGAGCTTAGAGGATGGAGGCGCTGGGAGCCGGGGTTGCGGGCCGCCGTTCTCGTGTTGCGATTGCAATTTCCCCTTCTAAACTTGTGGCCCCAACCCGCACCGATCCGTGGAGTCGACATGTCCAGAATCTGCATGGTCACCGGCAAGAAGCCGACCTTCGGCAAGAAAGTGTCGTTCTCCCACAAGCGGTCCAACCGGCGCTGGACCCCGAACATCCAGAAGAAGCGCTACTGGGTTCCCTCGCAGCGCCGCTACGTGACCCTCACGGTCAGCACCAAGGGGATCAAGACGATCGACAAGAAAGGGATCGAGGCGGTGATGGCGGACCTCAAGCGGCGGGGCATCAAGGTCTAGTTGCTAGTTGCTAGTTGCTAGTTTTTTATCTGACCGGGTCTTTAACTCTAATAGCTTATAAGCACCAAACTAGCAACTACAAGCTAGAGACTAGAAACTAGCATTGCCTGATAGCGACCGTTCGACGACTCGACCACCAGGGGCATGCCGTAGATGGCGGTCAGGGTCGCTCCCGTCAGTACCTTCCGGACCGGACCCGACGCCCGTACCCTCCCCCCGGCCAGGATCAGGATGTCATCGAAGCCGGGCGGGATCTCCTCCGCATGGTGCGTCACCAGGATGACCGTGAGTCTCCCGGCTCCTTCTCCCATGGCGGCCAGGGAGGCGATCAGGCGTTCCCGGGCTCCGAGATCCAGGCCGGTTCCGGGCTCGTCCAGCAGCAGCAGTTCGGGTCGCGCCATCAGTGCCCGGGCGATCAGCACGCGCTTCATTTCGCCTTCCGAGAGGGTGGCGAACTCCCGGTCCGCCATGCCGGCCACGCCCATCACCTCCATCTGCTGCTCGGCGTAGCACCGGTCCTCCGGTGTGTAGGAGTGCCATCTGGTGTCCACGAAGGCGGCGTGGAGTCCGGTCAACACCACGTCCCGGCAAGGCAGGTAGCGCCGTACCAGCGCGGACGGGGCGGGTCCCACGTATCCGATCCGGGGCCGGAGCCGGCGGACGTCGGTGCGTCCCATACGTTCGCCCAGGATGGTGGCGGTGCCGCCGGTCGGGAACTGGTAGGTCGATATGACCTGGAGGAGGGTGGTCTTCCCGGCGCCGTTGGGTCCGAACAGCACCCAGCGTTCACCGGTCCCTACCCTCCAGTCGATGCCGGAGACGAGCTGCTTGCCGGCCTTCTTGACCGTCACGCCTCGCAGGTCGATGGCCGGGACGCCCAATCCGGGGCCTCAGTAGCCCCGGCGCGGGTCGTAGAGGGGGAAGGGCTGCTCCCCGCGCTGGATGCGCCGGATGTTGGCCGCGATGAGGGGTGCCGCCGTCGATGCTCTGGTGAAGCCGCTGGTGTGTGGGGTGATCCGGACCCGAGGGTGTTCCCAGAGCGGGGATCCGGGGGGGAGGGGCTCGGTCTCCGTGACGTCCAGCACCGCGGCGGACAGGATGCCGTCGTCGAGGGCCGATACGAGGTCGGGTTCGACGGTCGTCGCGCCTCGACCCAGGGAGACGTAGACCGAACCGGGCGCGAAGTGCGCCAGGACCCCCGCGTCGATCAGCCCTCGTGTCTCGGGCGTGTCGGGCAGGATGTTGACGACTGCTCTGGAGGTGGACACCATTCCCTTGAGACCGTCGCGGCCCCGGTAGTGGGTGATGCCCTCCTCTTCGCCTCCGGATCGGGTCCAGGCGTTGATCGGGTAGCCGAGCCCGGCCAGGCACTTCCCGATGTGCCGACCGATGGCGCCGAAGCCGAGGATGCCGACCGGAAAGTCACCTGTGGCGGCGGTTCGGATCGGCCGCCACACCTTCGCGGCCTGCTGGTCGATGTAGGCGTCCAGCTTGCGATGGAAGTGCACCACCCAATGAGCAGCGTACGCGGCCATTTCCCCCGCCATCGCCTCGTCGGCCAGGCGCACGATGGGAACGTCGGGGTAGTCGCCGCCGGCGAACTGCTCCACCCCCGCCGTCACCGCCAGGATGGCGCGCAGGTTCGGATAGCGGCGCATGTCTTCCGTGTCATGGACCCAGAAGACGGCGTACTCGACGGAGTCGGGGTCGTAGATGTCGGGGTAGAACTGGATGTTCATGTCCGGCAGTTCCCGAGTCAGCATCTCCAACCACTCGGCCCGCTCCGAATAAGGGTTCAGCATGATCGACACGGGACAAGTCAACCAGATTGTCGGGACCGTTACCCTATTGGCTCGAAGAGCGCGCACGGCTTCGGGCCCTACCTGGACGACCCGAATCGATCCGGCGAAACCGGGCGCTCGCTCTCAAGAAGGGAGGATTCAATGCCCGAGGTGCTTCCGTGGACCTCTTCGGAGGATGCCAACCGGCTTCTTGCCACCAGCCCGCTGGCTCTCATGATCGGGATGCTGCTGGACCAGCAGGTGAGGATGGAGGTGGCCTTCCATTCCCCTCACGCCCTTCAGGAACGGCTGGGGCAGCCGTTGGACGCGGCCCGGATCGCCGCAGTCGACGGGGACGAACTGGAGACGATCTTCCGGGGACCGCCGGCCCTCCACCGGTTTCCCAACGCCATGGCTCGGCGCACGCAGGCGCTGTGCCAGGCGCTCTCCGACCAGTACGACGGCGACGCGGCCGCCATCTGGAGGACTGCCGCGGATGGCCGCGAGCTGCTGAAGCGGCTCAAGAAGCTCCCCGGATTCGGCGACGCCAAGGCCCGCATCTTTGCGGGCATCGTCGGCAAGCGGCTCGGCGAGGGCCCTCCGGGCTGGGAGGAGGTAGCCGCCGACTGGCCGTCCATCGCCGACATCGCCGAGTTCGACCAGATCGACGCTCTGCGCCAGGCCAAGGCGCGCATGAAGGCGGAGCAGAAGGCGGCCAAGGGCAGGCGGTGAGGGCATCCGGCCGGGTCCGGGTCAGGGAGGAGAACCAGGACCGGTCGGAGGGGCGTCCCTTCGTAGTCGGTGTAGCGGGCGGGTCGGGCTCGGGCAAGAGCACGATCTGCGAAGCGATCGTCGAGCGGATCGGCGCTGAGCACGTGGCGCTGATCGCCCATGATGCCTACTACCGGCACCGGCCCGAGATCTCCTACGAGGAGCGGACCAAGGTCAACTACGACCATCCCGACTCGCTGGAGACCGAGTTGCTCCTGACCCACCTGGAGAGCCTGGCGGCGGGGCAGACGATCCAGCACCCGCTGTACGACTTCACCCGCCACCTGCGCCGGTCCCGGACCCTGCCAATCCCGCCACGGCCGGTGATCCTGATCGAGGGCATACTGACGCTGGTGGAGCCCGACCTGCGGGAGATGCTGGACCTTCGGGTCTTCGTGGACACAGACGCCGACTTGAGGGTGCTGCGCCGGGTGGGCCGGGACATGCGGGAGAGGGGGCGATCGCTCGAATCGGTAGTCGCCCAGTACCAGGGCACCGTGAAGCCCATGCACGAGCGGTTCGTGGAACCCTCGAAGCGGTACGCCGACCTGATCATTCCCGAGGGATACAACCGCCAGGCGGTCGGCGCGCTGGTGGCCATGATCCGCGAGGTCCTCGACCGTCGATAGTCCCCCCGAGACGAAGTCCTGGCGAAGCCGGATCGGTCCTGCGGCGCGCCATATACTCCGACCATGGATCGGTCCTCCATCGCAATCGTCGGGGTCGGCGCCATGGGCGGCGCCCTCTTGTCCGGCCTCCTCGAGGCCGGCTGGACTCCCGCTGACCTGACACTGATCGAGGCCTACGAACCTCGGGCCGCGGAGTTGCGGGAAGCCACCGGCTGCCGCACCGTGACCGTGCCGTCCGATGGCATCGACGGCCAGGATATCGTGGTCCTGGCGGTCAAACCCCAGGACATCCACGGTGCCCTGCTTCAACTGGCCGAGGTCTTGACCGCGGATCAAGTACTCGTGGCGCTGGTCGCCGGGGTTCCGATCAGCGTGTACGAGCGGGCTCTCGGCGAGGTGCCGGTGATCCGGACCATGCCCAACACGCCCGCACTGGTAGGTGAGGGGATCACCGCCTGCGCGGCCGGCGCCCACGCCACCGCCGGTCACCTGGCTATGGCCCGGACCGTACTGTCGGCCGTGGGCCTGGTGGAGGAGGTCGAAGAGGCCCTGATGGATGCGGTGACCGCGGTGTCGGGGAGCGGACCGGCCTATGCCTACCTGCTCGCCGAGGCGATGGTTGCCGAGGGAATCCGCCAGGGACTCGATCCGGCGACAGCGCTGCGGCTGACGGCCCGGACCATCAGGGGCGCAGGGACGATGATGGAGACCTCCGATGACGACCCGTCCGTGCTGCGTGAACGGGTGGCGTCCCCGGGCGGCACCACCGCCGAGGCCCTGGCGGTCATGGACCGGCGCGGCTTCGTGGACGTGGTCCGTGAGGCGGTAGCCGCCGCGACGGACCGCTCCATAGAGCTCGGAGAGATCGCCGCCGGCTCGTAACCGTTTGGTCGACAAGTCCGGCAAGGCTGCGCTCTACACTCGGGCGACCGTCCGAAACACGGAGGGAGCCTGGATGCGCCGCAAGTTCACCGCCGCCGAGATACTGGTGTTCCTGGGAGTGCTGGCGGTGGTCGGAACCCTGGCGAGTTGGTTTGCCGGACAGTTTCCGGGCCACGCCGAGAGCCCCGTATCCCGCAAGGTGTTCGTCAACATCCCGGCCGCGGTGGAAGGCATGTTCTACGTGGCGGTGGCGGGCTTCCTCTTCCTTACCTTCTACCTGTTCTCGCTCCGCGCCAAGAACTGGCAGCGGGGCGCGCCCGACCGGCGCACCGGTCACTGGAGGGAGCGGCTGGAGGCCATGGGCGCCGGACTCCGGATGCAGACGCTCATGCGCGACCGCGGCGCCGGCCTCATGCACTCCATGGTCTACTACGGGTTCCTGGTGCTGTTCCTGGGTACCGTGACCCTGGAGATCGACCATCTGCTGCCGGCCGGTCTCAAGTTCCTCCAGGACGACGTATACCGGGCCTATTCCTTCATCCTGGATGCGGCGGCTCTGGTGTTCCTCGGGGGCTTGGCCTGGGCCTTCGTGAGAAGGTATGGACAGGCCCCGTGGCGCCTGCGGTCCAAGACCCGACCCGAGGACTTCTGGATCCTCGTCACCCTGGCCCTGATCGGCGTCAGCGGGCTGGCCACCGAAGCGGCCCGGATCGCGGTCGAGAACCGGCCGTCCTACGAGGTGTGGTCGTTCGTGGGCTATCCGCTCTCGCTCTTGGTGCCGCAAGGGCCGGCAGCGGGGATCCATCAGGTCATCTGGGTGATCCACGTGGCCTCCTTCCTGGCGTTCCTGGTCGTGCTGCCCACTACCAAGCTCCGGCACATGGTCACCTCGCCGGTCAACATGTTCCTCGGTCCCAAGGAGCGGCCACCTGGCGCCATGCGTGAGATGCCCAACCTGATGGAGGTTGACGACATCGAGACCGTGGGCGCGTCGCTCGTGGGGGAGTTCACCTGGAAACAGCTGCTCGACACCGACGCATGCACGGTGTGCGGGCGGTGCACATCGGTGTGCCCTGCCACCGCCACGGGCAAACCGCTGGATCCGCGCGAGATCGTGCTCAAGCTCGGCGAGGTGGCGGCCCGCACGGCCGATCCGGCCGTGACGCCCCCGGTCTCGGTGGACGAGGCCATAACCGTGTCCGCCGACAACGTGTTCGAGCGGATCACCCCCGAGGAGCTCTGGGCCTGCACATCGTGCAAGGCATGCGACGAGATCTGCCCGGTCGACATCGAGATCCTGGACAAGATCCTCGACATGCGCCGCTACCTGGCGTTGATGGAAGCGGACTTCCCGGCCGAGCTGGGGAAGGCCTACCTGTCGATGGAGAACTCCTCCAATCCGTACGGTATGGCCCAGGCGGACCGAGCGGCGTGGACCGCCGAACTGGACTTCGAGGTGCCGATCCTCGGCCAGGATGTGGAGACGGCCGAGTATCTCTACTGGGTGGGGTGTGCCGGCTCGTTCGATGACCGTAACCGGAAGGTGACGGTGGCGACTGCCCGCCTCCTCCATGAGGCCGGGGTCAGCTTCGCCATCCTGGGTCCCGCCGAGCTATGCACCGGTGATCCGGCCCGGCGGTCGGGAAACGAGTTCGTCTTCCAGATGCTCGCCATCCAGAATGTCGAGACGCTCGAGGACCGCGGGGTCCGCAAGGTCATCACCCAGTGCCCGCATTGCTTCAACACCCTGAAGAACGAGTACCCGCAGTTCGGTGGCGACTACGAGGTGATCCACCACAGCCAAGTCCTGTCCGACCTGGTGAGCCAGGGCCTGCTCAGGACGAGGAACGGGCAGTCCAAGACGGTGACCTACCACGATTCTTGCTACCTCGGGCGCCATAACGGCGTGTACATGGCCCCCCGGGGAGTGGTGGCCTCCATCGGCGGGATCAACGTGGTGGAGATGGGCCGCTCCGGGACCCGCTCGTTCTGTTGCGGGGCCGGCGGTTCGCAGATGTGGATGGAGGAACGGGTCGGCAAGAAGGTCAACATCGACCGGGCCGAGGAGGCGGTGGCAACCGGAGCGGACGAGGTAGCCGTGGCATGCCCCTTCTGCTTCGTGATGCTCGATGACGGCGTCCGCGAGCTCGGCCAGGAGGAATCGGTGGCCGTCCGGGACATCTCGATGATCCTGGCCGACTCCGTCTTCGAAGACTAGTTTCTAGTTACTTGCGACTAGTCACTAATAAAAGCTAGCAACTAGCAACTAGCAACTAGACATGCGGTGGGAGTGACTGCCAGAGGTCGTCGAGCTGCTTGTCCAGGAGGTCGGCCTCTGGCGCCACGTATCCGGCGACACCGCGGCGCTTGACGATGGCTCCCACCTGCCTCAGCCAACCCAGCACGACATGGCCCTGGTAGGCAGGAGGCGTCGCTCCGTCCACGGAGAGGGCCGTGAAGATGCGCCGGGTGGGGATCGGGTTGTCGGGCCCTCCGTTGGCCGCGAGGTAGCGGACGATGGCCTCCACCTGCTGCCTGGACGCCCGCACTGTGTAACGGTTCCCACTCTTCTTCGAAGTCACGGTCTTGACGAGGATGTCGCGGTCCCGGGTGTAGTAGGCCGGTCGTCCGGTGCTTCTCGACAGGTATGAGGCCAGCCACGGGTCCTCGAACTGAACGTACGAGGGGGCCTGGTGGTTGCCGGATGCCTTGGACAGCCGCACGCTCTCGGCGCGTGTGGCGGTCTCCTTGACCGATCTGGCGAAGGAGGCCAGGTGGACCGCGTCGTCGTACCGCCCTTCGGACAGGGCGGTCTCGGCCCTCACCCTCAGCGTTTCTTCACAATCGCGAAGGGCGGCCTCGGCCGAGGCCATACTGTCGATTGGTGTCGAAGTGTTCCGGCGTGTCATGCTTGTCCGAGACTGTTGAACGTGTCAGGTCTCCATGAGGCTCAATTAACTGCGTGGTAGGGCGGTTCGGGAGTGGTGGCCCGGCTCGCGAGCCCTGTATTCGCGAAGAATCAGCCTCTCGAACACGCGCCGGATCAGCGGAGCTACCTGATGCGTGCCGCCGCAAATTACCACGGCCTAGACCGCGAAGGTAGCACCGAACGGACCCCGTTCACAGGATTTACACACCCGTACTCGCCTTAGCGGATGGACATTCGTAGCGAGTACCCTCCGGCCCATGAAGATCGGTTATCAAGGCGAAGGCCTCTCGTACTCGGACCAGGTGGCGATCCGACTCTTCCCGGATGCGCAGCGGGTCGGTTTCGGCAGCTTCGCCCGAGCCTTCCTGGCGCTCGGGCACGGTGATGTTGATCGGCTGGTGCTGCCGATCGAGAACTCCACCGTCGGGAGCATCTTGCCGGTTCTCGACCGGCTGGCCCGTCACCCGGTCTCGATCATCGGCGAACACCTCATCGAGGTGCGCCATGCCCTGATCGGCCTTCCCGGATCGACCATCGACGGTATCAAAGAGGTCTGGTCGCATCCCCAAGCTCTCGCACAGGCGGATGACCGCATCGAGCAGGCAGGATGGAGCCCGATTCCTTTCTACGACACGGCCGGTGCGGTTCGGGCTGTTGTCGAGAGAGGTGATCCTTCGGTGGCTGCTCTGGCCCCTCTGCACACTGCCCGGCGGCATGGCGCGCAGGTACTCCAGGAGGAGTTCCTGGATCGGGACCACAACACCACCCGGTTCGTGATCCTGGCCGCGGACGGATGGGAGGTGAGCGACGACGCCAACAAGACCTCCATGGTGTTCGAGACGGCTCACTCACCCGGCGCGCTGGCCCTTGCCCTCACCGAACTCGGCCTGCGCGGCGCCAACCTGACGCACTTGCAGTCACGGCCCGCGGACGAGGCCTGGAAGTACCGGTTCTACGCCGACATGATCCATGAACCCGGTCCGCGAGGAGTCAAGGACATCCTGGAGCCCCGTCCGGCCACCCTGGCTGCGTTGCGCGTACTGGGTACCTACCCGGCGGCCGAGGTTCCCTGATCGCAAGCCCGACGTAGGGATTCATCAAGGGGCGACCTTGTCGCCCTTGAGTCGGTGGGATCAGGCCTGGCCGGCAGTCTCGTGGAGGCCGACGCTCTCGATGTAGAAGAGGGCGACATCGATCGGACCGGCGCCGGTCTGTATCTCGGCGAAGTCGACCCCCACCTCGGTCAGCACGCCGGTGAAGGACCTGCCGCCGGTGGTGCGGAGGCGCACCGGATAGCGGAGCTGTTCAGCCTCGATCAGCGAGTCCCGGAGGGTCCGCCGCAGCGGTGGGGTACGGGCTGGGAGGTCTTGGTCATGTGTGGTACTCATGACATAAGCGTGCCCGCTGTCAGGCCGGGTTTCAAGACCCATGTCTCCGGCGCGATCCGTACCCATGGCCGGCGCCCGGATATCCTGAGACCATGGACCCGATCAGGACGAGGACCGCGGGGTTCTCGGCCGCCACCATCGCGCCCGAGCGGACCGATGCCCCGGAGGTGGAGGATCGAGCCGGTCACGATCGTGGCTGGAACGTGGTGGTCTGGAACGACCCTGTCAACCTCATGTCCTACGTGGTGCTGGTGTTCCGCCGGATCTTCGGGTACTCGGAGGAGAAGGCGACCCGGTTGATGCTCGAGGTGCACCACGAGGGCCGCTCGATCGTCAGCACCGCACCGCGCGAGAAGGCGGAGATCGATTGCTACACCCTGCATCGCTACGCCTTGTGGGCGACCATCGAACGGGCGTGATGCCACGGTTCAAGGTCTTGGCGGATCGCATCGAGATGCGTCCCGTGGGAGACGACCTGATGGCCCTTTCCCTCATGCAGGAGATGCTCGCGTCACTGGGTGAGGAGCCCGACGACCCGGCGGTCGAGCGGCTGTCGGTGGCGGCATACCCGGATGACGGGGACGCTCAATCCGAGTACGAACGCCTCATGAACCCGGAGTTGGATCGCCAGCGCCGGATGGACCGGGACGCGGTGGCTTCCGTGCTCAAGGCGGCCGAGAGCGGGAGCGTGGACCTCACCCCTCCGGAGGCGGAGGCGCTGTTGATGGTGCTCAACGAGGCTCGGCTGGCCCTCGGCGCCCGGCTGGGGATCGTGGAGGATGGCTGGGGGTCCGACGAGAGGCGAACGTCCGATCCGGTCGCGTTGCTCCTCCGCTACCTGACCGGCTACCAGGACGATCTGATTCGGGCGCTGGCAAAGCGGATCGAGCCCTAGTTTCCACGTCATCTAGGATCGTTGGTTGTCCATCTTCGCCTCGGGAGGTACCGGTGACCAGCAGCGCCATTCGTTACGGGATCTGCACCGATCAGTCGCTGCCCTATCGCACCCTCGTGGACCGGTGGCAGTACTACGAGGAGCTGGGCTTCGACAGCATCTGGGATTGCGACCATTTCATCCGACCCAGCGATCCCACCAACGACTATTTCGAGGGTTGGACGCTCCTGACCGCGATGGCGGCGGTCACCAGCCGGATCCGGGTCGGTTGCCTGGTCGCCAGCAACACCTTCCGCCATCCGGCCTTGCTGGCCCAGCAGGCCATCACGATCGACCACGTCTCCGATGGCCGGCTGGAGTTCGGGATCGGAGCGGGGTGGTTCGTGGAGGAGCACGAGCGCTTCGGGATACCGTTCGGCGAGCCCGGCGAACTGGTTACCAGGTTCCATGAGGCGGTCGAAGTGGTCGATTCCCTGCTTCGAGGCGAGGCCACAACTTACGAGGGCCGTCACTACCAGCTCCAAGGGGCGCGCCTGCGTCCTCAACCCGTGCAAAGGCCTCGGCCGCCGTTGACCATGGGCGCCCACCGGCCCCGCATGCTGCGGATTTGCGCCAGGTTCGCCGATCGCTGGAACTCGTACGGGACGCTCGACGAGATGGCCGAGCGCAACCGTATCCTCGACGAGGCCTGCCTGGAGATCGGGCGGGACCCGGGTGAGATCATCAGGTCCTTCTACGGGTGGATACCCAACCTGACCACCTTTGACATGCCCGATCCGTGGACCGGGCCGGAGGCGTTCGCGGAGGTGGTGGGCCGCTACGCGGAGGTCGGCGTGAACGAGTTCATCTTCGATCAGCCCCGGGCCGACCAACTGGACAATGCGGCGGACATCGCCGCCGAGGTTCTCCAGAGCCCGTAAGCGCCATTCCCCGATTCTTGCTTGGCGCGGAGCTGATCCACCCCGGCGACGGGCCAAAACACCGGGCAAATCTCGACAAGAATCCGGCGGTTTTGATACCGTTTGGGTAGCCAGCCGCTCCGAAAGGAAGACGCTTGATGAAGGTGTCCATGTCAGTCAATGGAAGGCAGGTCTCCGGGGAAGCAGAACCACGTACGCTGCTGGTTCACTTCCTACGGGAGAACCTGGGGTTGACGGGCACGCATGTGGGATGCGAATCGTCCTATTGCGGTGCCTGCACTATCAGCCTCGACGGCCAGGCCGTGCTCTCCTGCACCATGCTGGCCGCCCAGGCCGATGGTGCGGATATCACCACCGTCGAGGGTCTGGCCCGCAACGGTGAACTGCATCCGGTCCAGGAGGGCTTCTGGGAGCGCCACGGCCTCCAGTGCGGCTTCTGCACACCGGGGATGATCATGTCGGCCGTAACCCTCCTCGAGGAGAACGACAATCCCTCAGAAGAGGAGATCCGGCGCGGCATCGAAGGCAACCTGTGCCGCTGCACCGGCTACCACAACATCGTGCGGGCAATCGAATACGCCGGCGCCAAGATGCGCGGCGAAGAGCCCGCCCCGGCCGAATGGGAGAACGCATGAGCTCGACAAGTGTGCTGGGCGGCGTCGTAAGGCGCCGGGAGGATCCGGCCCTGATCCAGGGTGGCGGCCGCTACACGGACGATGTGAAGCTGGCGGGCACCGCCCACGTGGCCTTCGTCCGGAGCCCTTTCGCTCACGCCGACGTCCTGTCAGTCGACACGTCCGCCGCCGAGGCGATGGACGGCGTCCTGGCCGTCTACACCGCAGCCGACGTGGAGCACCTCGGCTCTCTGGTGGCGCAGGTGCCGGTCGGCGCCCTGCGGCCGCTGCTCAACAACGGCACCGTGAAGCACGTCGGCGAAGCGGTGGCCATGGTGGTCGCGGAAGATCCGTACGTGGCGCGCGACGCCGCCGATGCGGTCGATGTCGACTACGACGCCCTAGCGGCGGTCGTGGACCTGAAGCACTCGCTTAGTGACGAGATGCTCGTTCACGAGGACATGGAGTCGAACACCCTGATTTCGTGGACCGGCCCGTTCGGCGCGGACGCCGATGCCCTGGCGGCCGTCAAGGCGGGTATCGATGAGCAGAAGTCGAGGGACGACGTGGTGGTGGTCTCCCAGGAGATGATCAACCAACGGCTCATCCCGGTTCCCATCGAGCCCCGTTCGGTCATGGCCGACTACCAGGTCGGCTACGGCCGCTTCGATGTCTACTCGTCCACCCAGATCCCGTCGGCGCTGGCCGGGGCCATCGGCAAGTACTTCGGTATGGCCCTCAACCAGGTGACCGTCAAGGCGATGGAGGTGGGCGGCGGTTTCGGCTGCAAGCTCAACGTCTACAACGACGAGGTGCTCGTGGCCTTTGCCTCGAAGCAACTGGGCTGCCCGGTCAAGTGGACCGAGACCCGCCGCGAGGCGGCCAACTCGACCATCCAGGGTCGCGGCTGGATAGCCACCGCCACCATGACCGGCACGACGGACGGTGAGATCCTCGGATTCGAGTTGGACGGCATCGCCGACATGGGCGCCTACTCGCAGAACTTTACCGTCGCCATCCCGTTCCTAGGGGTGTTCGTCGGGTCGGGCCAGTACTCCTTCCCCACGCACTGGAAGATGGACTGCGTCACCACCCACACGATGACCACGGACGCTTACCGGGGCGCCGGCCGACCGGAGGCCGCCTACTACCTGGAGCGGGTCCTCGACATGTACGCGAGGAAGATCGGGGTGGACCCGGCCGAGGTGCGCCGCAAGAACTACATCTCGGCGAGCGAGTTCCCCGGGGCGGTCTCGCCCATGGGGTTCCCTATGGACACGGGTGACTACGAGACCAACCTGGATGCCGCCCTCGAGTCGGCCGGTTGGTCCGGCCTGCTGGCCGAGCGGGACGCCGCCCGGGCCGAGGGACGTCACGTCGGGGTCGGGATCGCCACCTATGTCGAGGTGTGCGGCTTCGGACCCTCGGGCCTGGTGGACCTCGGTTTCTCATGGGCCGAGTACCAGATGCCGTCGGCGTTCAACGGTTCGAGCCTGGTCAGAGTACATCCTGACGGATCGGCCACCGTATCGATCGGGACCGGACCCTCAGGCCAGGGCCACCAGACGACGTGGGCGCAGATCGTCGGCGACGGCCTCGGAATGGATGTCGACCGGATCCGGGTGATCCACGGCGACACCGAGGAGGCCCCGCCCAGCATCGGCACCTTCGGGTCCAGGTCCGCAGCGGTGGATGGCTCCGCCTGCTACGAGGCCACCCAGAAGGTCCAGGCCAAAGCTGCCAGGATCGCGGCCCACCTGCTCGAAGCGTCCGAGGATGACATCGAGTTCGCCGACGGAGGCGCCCATGTGGCCGGGACCGACAGTTCGGTCGGTTGGGACGAGATCGCCAAGGCGGCCTACCAGCCCCACGTCCTGCCGGAAGGCATGGAGGGGGGCTTGGAGGCGCATGCCATCTTCAGCCCCGGCAACGCCACGTGGCCGTTCGGGACCCACATCGCCATGGTGGAGGTCGATGCCGACACCGGGGACGTGAGGCTGTTGCGATACATCGGGATGGACGACTGCGGCAATGTGATCAGTCCGATGATCGTGGACGGTCAGATCCACGGTGGCATTGCCCAGGGTGTCGGCCAGGCCATGTTCGAGGACGCGGTCTACGACATGGACGGGAACCTGCTGTCGGCCTCGCTGGTGGACTACATCCTGCCTACCGCGGTCGACCTGCCCTCGTTCGAGTTGGGCCGCACGGTGACGCCCACCGATATCAACCCGCTCGGGGTGAAGGGCATCGGCGAGGCGGGCACCATCGGCGCCGCGCAGACGGTTGTCAACGCGGTGGTAGACGCCTTGGAGTCGTTGGGGGTGACCCATATCGACATGCCTTTACGCCCGCAACGGGTGTGGCAGGCCATCCAGGACGCCCAGGCGTAGGGAGGAGGAGCCCATGTATCCACGACAGTTCGACTACGTAGCGCCCTCCAGCCTGGATGAGGCGCTGGCGGCTCTCGATGCGAATCCGGGAGCCAAGGTGCTGGCCGGCGGCATGAGCCTGCTGCCGATGATGAAGATGCGGCTGCTGTCGCCCGACATGGTGGTGGACATCGGCCGGATCGGCGGGTTGGGTGACATCACCGACAACGGTGATTCCATCTCGATCGGTGCGCTGGTGACCCATAGCGAGGTTGCGGCCAGCGGCCTGGTCCAGGACCACGGCGCGGCGCTGGCCACTGCTGCTTCCTGGACGGGTGATCGCCAGGTCCGTAACCGGGGTACGTGTTGCGGGTCGATGGTCCATGCCGATGTGGCGGCCGACCAGCCGGTCGCGGCGCTCGCTCTGGGCGCCACGATGGTGGCGGCGTCGTCGGGAGGCACGCGTGAGATCGCGGCCGCCGACTTCTTCGTGGACACGTTGATGTCCGCGTTGGAGCCCGGTGAGATCCTCACCGAGATGCGGATTCCCAAGGTCGGCGCCGGCACGGGTTCGGCCTATGACAAGCTGGGCCGCCGGGGTGGTCACACGGACTATGCGGTGGCCGGCGTGGCCGCTTCGGTGACCCGTTCCAACGGTTCGGTCAGCGCGGCCACCGTCGCGGTGACCGGTGTGGGCAGCCGTCCGGTCCTGGCCGCCGGAGTGGCCGATGCTCTGGTCGGTTCCGATGGTTCCGACGCCGCCGTCGAGGCAGCTGCGGCCCATGCGACCGCCGGGATCGACGTGCTGGAGGACCTGTACGGGTCGGTGGCCTACAAGACCCACCTGGCCCAGGT
The DNA here is from genome assembly GCA_009838635.1 of Acidimicrobiia bacterium. Taxonomy (GTDB): domain Bacteria; phylum Actinomycetota; class Acidimicrobiia; order Spongiisociales; family Spongiisociaceae; genus Spongiisocius. Next base: position 59,212 of record VXRE01000020.1, read on the forward strand.
GTTCACAGCCCGGGCCGTGAAGGCAGCCCTGGCTGCGGCCGGGTAGCTCCGAGGGAGGTACGTCCCGGCAGACCCTGCTGAGGCCGGCCGCCCGCATCATGAGGGCGTGTAACCTGGCGGAATGATCCCTGCCACGGTCCGAGAGGTCGCCGACGCGCTCGCCGGCCAGCGATACATCGCCGACCGCTCGCTGGCGGTCACGATCCATCTCGCCCTGCAGATGGGCCGTCCGCTGTTCCTCGAAGGCGAGGCCGGGGTGGGCAAGACCGAGGTCGCCAAGGTGCTGGCGGGCATCCTCGATCAGCCGCTCATCCGGCTCCAGTGCTACGAGGGTCTTGACGCCGGGCACGCCCTCTACGAGTGGGACTACGCACGCCAGATGCTGGCCATCCGACTGATCGAAGCTCGTGGCGAGGGTGGTGGCGCGGCTATCTCCGACATCATGAGCCGCGAGTACCTGATCGCAAGGCCGCTGCTCGAGGCTGTGGAGATGGCTGCCGGCGGTTCCCGGCCGGTCCTGCTGATCGACGAGCTCGATCGGGCCGATGAGGAGTTCGAGGCCTACCTTCTGGAGTTGCTGTCGGACTTCCAGGTGACCATTCCTGAGGTCGGAACGGTTGCCGCCGAAGAGCCCCCTGTGGTGGTCATTACCTCCAACCGCACCCGCGAGATCCACGACGCCCTGAAGCGCCGTTGCCTGTACCACTGGATCGACTATCCCAGCTTCGAGCGGGAGATGGAGATCGTCACGGCCAAGGTGCCCGGCATCGACCAGGCCCTGGCTGCCGATCTGGCCCGGGCGATGGAGAAGTTGCGGAACCTGGATCTGTTCAAGCCCCCCGGGATTGCCGAGACGCTGGACTGGGCGGCCGCCCTCAACGTTCTGGGCGCGCAGGTGCTGTCGCCCGAGGCGGCCGGCGACACGCTGGGAGTGATCCTGAAGTACGAGGAGGACATCGAACGGGTGCGCACGGCAGGGGTCGGGGGCCTGCTCGTAGCCGGTTGATCCTCTGATGGCTGTCGGTGTGTTCGCCCAGAACGTGATCCACTTCGCGCGCTACCTGCGCGCCAAGGGCCTCGAGGTCGATCCGCGCACCGGCATGGAATTGCTCACCTCGGCCCACGTGTTGGGTCTCGAAGATGTTCGGGACATCAGGTGCGGGTTCCGGTCGCTGGTGGTAACCCGTCCCGATCAGCTGCCGGTGTTCGACGAGGCGTTCGAGCTGTTCTTCGGGTCGGGAGGGCGGAAGCGGACCCCCGTGGAGGCGGAGTCCGACCGGATGGTTCAGTCCTACCTCCCCGTGCTGACCTCGGCCGGCCAGCTCGACGAGGAGGATACGGAGGACAGCAGCGAACAGATGGGGGCTTCTCACGCGGAGCGTCTCGGCACCCGCGACTTCGGCGAACTGACAGCCGACGAGATGGCCGAGGTGCGGAGGCTGATCTCTCGCATGGTGTGGAGACCGGCCGAGGCGCTGAGTCGCCGCTGGATGCCCGACTCGATGGGAAGCCGCCCCGACATGCGCAGGACCCTCCGGAATGCGGTCGGTCCCCGCGGCGAGCTGCTGGAGATGGAGTTCCGATCCCGCCGGCCGCGCCGGCGCCCGCTGGTGATCATCGCTGACGTGAGCGGATCGATGGAGAAGTACGTGGAATTGCTGCTGTACTTCGCCCACTCCGCCCCGGCGCGGATGGGCCGGGTCGAGACCTTCGTGTTCTCCACCCGGCTGACCCGCATCACCCACGAGCTCCGCCGCCGGGATCCGGCCATGGCGCTCCGCCTGGTGGCAGGCCGCGTACACGACTGGTCGGGCGGGACGCGGATCGGAGAAGCTCTGGCAACCTACAATCGGCACTGGAGTCGACGGGTGGCCAGAGGTGGTCCGATCGGAATTATCATCAGCGACGGATGGGACCGCGGAGATCCGGAACTGCTGAGCCAGGAGATGGCGCGGTTCTCGCGCTCCGTCCATCGAACCATCTGGCTGAATCCCCTGGCGGGCCGCAAGGGGTATTCGCCGGAGACCCGAGGGCTTAAGGCGGCGTTGCCGTACGTGGACGACTTCCTGCCCGCCGCCCGGCTGGTGGATCTGGGTGGAGTCATCCGGCTGTTGGAGTCGATACCTCCCCACCCGAGCCAGGCCACGAGAGGATCGCCTAGACGAGGAGCCCGGGCATCATGAAGGATGCGCTGAGTGTCTACAACCGATGGATCGAGGAAGGGAAGCAGGTCGCGGTGGCGACGGTGGTGCGGGTCAAGGGCTCGGCTCCCCGCCCCGAGGGCGCCAAGTTCCTGGTGTCATCCGAAGGTGACATGGAGGGCTCGGTGAGCGGTGGCTGCGTCGAGAACGACGTGTTCCTCCACGCCCAGGAGGTGCTCGCAACGGGAGAACCTCGCCTGGTGACCTACGGCATCGCCGACGAAGACGCCTTCGAGGTGGGTCTGGCGTGCGGAGGGACCATCCAGGTGCTGGTCGAGAAATGGTAAGCACCCAGCTGGAGGCGGTCCGTAGGCTCGTCGAGGAGGAGCGGCTGGGGGCCGTCACCACCGTGGTCGAAGGCCCCGCCGCCGGCGCCAAGGCGGTGCTGGATCGGGCGGACGGGCTGGTGGCCGGGACCATCCCCGCCGAGATACTCGACGCCGTGCAGGCCGACGCGGCCAGCCTCATGGACCGTGAGCAGAGCCGTACCCTCGGATACGGGGAGCACGAGGTGTACATCGAAACGGTGGCGCCCCAACCACGGCTCCTGATCATCGGGGCGGTTCACATCGCGCAGGAGCTGTGCCGGATCGCTCACGGCCTGGGCTTCAGGGTGGTCGTCACCGACTCCCGTCCGTTCTTCACCACGCCCGAGCGCTTTCCCGAGGCCCATCAGGTGATCGTCGGGTGGCCGGGAGAGATCGAGGACCAACTGGACATCGACCGCCGGACCTATGTGGTGATGCTCAGCCATGACGCCCGTTTCGAGGATCCGATGCTGCCGCTCGTACTACCCAGTGAAGTCAAGTACATCGGGGTCATGGGAAGCCGCCGCACCCACCGGAAGCGGGTGGAACGGCTGCGCAAGGCCGGGTTCCCCGAGGATCAGATCGCCAGGATCCGCGGCCCGGTCGGGCTCGACATCGGCGCCGAGCAACCCGGCGAGGTGGCCATATCCATCCTGGCCGAGATGATCCAGGTCCGGTACGGGTCGGGTACCGGGGAGTCTCTCGTCGGGCGGAGGGGCCGGGTCCACCTTCAACGCACGGAGGATGCCGGAGACCTATGACCGTTCCTGGTCGGGTTCCGTCCAACCGTCAACGCTCGTTCGCCCGGTCATGATGACTGCGGCGCTCGTCCTGGCCGGAGGTGAGTCGAAGCGCTTCGGCAGTTCCAAACAGCTCGCCGAGTGGAGAGGGAAGCCGCTTTTGGCGCACGTGGTGGCGCTGGTGAAGGGTTGGCCGGAGGTGGGCGCGGTCTACGTGGTGCTTGGCGCCCGTGCCGAACAGATCATGGAAGCGGTCGATCTCGGCGATGCCGCGGTCATAGAGAACCTGGAGTGGCGGGAAGGGATGGGTTCCTCGCTACGGGTCGGGCTGGACTTCCTGGTGGGCGAGCGCTCGGTCGATCAGGCCCTGGTGGTGCTCGGGGACCAACCGAACGTGCCCGGCGACGTCGTGCCCCGGCTTCTCGAGGCGCGGAAGCGGTCACGGCGACCGGTGGTCATCCCCCGGTACCGCTTGACCCGCGGACACCCGGTGCTGATCCATCGATCCCTGTGGCCGACCCTGATTACCGGGCTGAGCGGTGACCGTGGGGCTCGCAATCTCTTCCTGGCCCATCCCGACTGGGTGGAGGAGGTGCACGTGGACGCCATGCCGCCCGGAGACGTCGACACGCCCGAGGATCTCCGCCGCCTGGACAGGTCCTGACAGCCGGGCACGTCACGATGTGCTCGATCTGGTTGGCCTCGACTCCTCATGGACAGGACTCTGGAGGCGGAGTGGGGTGGAGTTCGGCCTCCTCAGCGGGGGTCAGCGATCTCGATGACTCCGATCGGGTCTATCCTCTCTGAGTAACGCGTGGAGGATGCTTGATGATCATCGTCATGAAGTCGGGGGCTACACAAGAGCACATCGACAAGGTGGTGCGGCGCCTGGCCGCGATCGGCTCCGAAGCCCACATCTCGGTGGGACAGGTCCGCACTGTCATCGGTGCTATCGGGGACCGGGAGGTGATCCAGCAACAGCCGTGGCTGGCCATGCCCGGAGTGGAGCGGGCGGTACCGGTGCTGAAGCCGTACAAGTTCGTGTCCCGTGAGTTCCAGGCTGAGGACACGGTCATAAAGGTGAGAAACGCCCAGGTCGGAGGCGGCGTCTTCGCCCCGATCGCCGGTCCGTGCGCGGTCGAGACGCGGGACCAACTGTTTCGCACGGCCGAGGCGGTGCTCGATGCGGGCGCCACCATCCTGCGAGGGGATGCCTTCAAGCCCAGGACGAGCCCCTTCTCCTTCCAGGGCTTGGCCGAGGACGGCCTCCAGCTCATGGCCGAGGCGCGCGAGGAGTTCGGCCTTCCGTTCGTCGCCGAGGTGCTCGATCCGCGGGATGTGGACCTGGTCGCCGGCTACGCGGACATGTTGCGGATCGGCACCAGGAACATGGCGAACTACGCGCTGCTCTCAGAGGTGGGCCGGGTTCACAAGCCGGTGCAGCTCAAGCGAGGTTTCACAGCCACCATCGATGAGTGGCTCAATGCCGCCGAGTACATATACAAGGAAGGGAATCACGAGGTCGTCCTGGTGGAACGGGGGATCCGGACCTTCGAGACGGCCACCCGGAACACGCTCGACATATCGGCGGCGCCGGTGATCAAGCACATGTCCCACCTACCGGTGATCATCGATCCCTCCCATTCGTCAGGCCGTCGCCATCTGGTTGCCCCCCTGGCTCGAGCCGCCATCGCGGTGGGCGCCGATGGGTTCATCGTGGATGTGCATCCCACCCCCGAGACAGCCCAGGTCGACGGCGACCAGGCGTTGCTACCGGCCGAATTCGCCGAGTTGATGGACCAGATGCGAGGTCTGGCCGCAGCTCTCGGCGTCGCGATATAGATCTGACCAGCAGTCCGGATGCGTCGAGCCGCAATCTTCGGCACGGGGTTGATCGGGGCGTCCCTCGGCATGGCCCTCCGGCGGGTCGGCTGGACGGTTGCCGGGTGGGATCCCGATCGCACTGCGCTGGAAGTGGCGGCGGAGCGGGGCGCGGTGGACGAGGCGTGCGAGAGCCGGGAGGATGCCCTTCCGGGCTCGGATATGGTGGTCCTGGCCGGACCTCTCACCGCCACCCTCGAGACCCTGCCGGGCTTGCGTACCGACGCCCTGGTGACGGATGTGGCCGGGGTGAAGCGACCCGTGGTCGACGCACGGCCGGCAGGCATGCGAATGGTGGCCGGGCATCCGATGGCGGGTCTCGAGCAGGCCGGTCCGGCAGCCGCCTCGCCCTCTCTCTTCAAGGGCGCCGCCTGGGTCATCTGTCCCGACAAGGCTGATGCGGACGATGTCGAGACGCTCGAATCGATAGTCGAATCGGTGGGCGCCATGCCGTACCGGCTTCCGGCTGCCGAGCACGATCGGGTGGTGGCCGACATCTCGCACCTTCCCCAGGTACTCGCCGTCTCGTTGATCAACCTGATCACGCGCCGGGATCCGGCCGCCGCGCGCCTGGTGGCAGGCTCCTTCCGCGACCTGACCCGGGTGGCTGCCTCCGAGCCGCGCTGGTGGCCGGAGGTCCTGGCCGCCAACGAGGCCAACGTCAGCGACTCCATCGAACGGCTGATGAGACTGCTCGAAGAGGTTCGTCAGGAGGTGGCGCATGGTGATTCCGGCCCGCTGACCGCTCGGATCGAAGAGGCCAGGAGCAGGCGGCAGGCCATGGCGCCCCCGGTGGTGAGGGTAGGCGTGGTGCTCCAGGACCGCCCGGGCGAGATCGCCAAGGTGGGACGGGCGCTCGAGCACAGCGGTGTGGATGTCCGCGACCTCCAACTCCGCCATGCCCTCCACGGGGGAGGCGGCATCCTCACGCTGTCAGTACGACCGGCGGAGGCGGACCCGCTACGCGCCGCGTTGCTGGAGGCGGACTTCTCGCTGGAGTAACCGTCCCAGGGTGAACGAAGGTGGCTCTGGTCCGTTCACAGCGGCAGTTCTCGGCGGGCCTGTTCGAGGCCTTGCGCGGCCGGGGGCCTCGGGCATGGCTTTCCTGGGTGCGTTCCAGAAGCCCTGGGAGTGGCTGGGTTGAATGAGGTCGGGTAGCCCCTCAGGTGGAGACGAGATGGGCCGTGGCTTGGGGTTCCGGGACGAGGTCTCCATTCGCCCGGAGCATCTCGATGTGATAGCCGACGGCTTCACGGATCAGGGATTCCGTTTCCTCCAAGGTGTCGCCGGCGGTGATGCATCCCGGCAGATCCGGAACGTATGCGCCGTAGCCGTTGCCGGTTCGTTCGATGACCGCGATGTAACTCGTCATAGGGACCCTTTCTCGAGGCCGGCTTGCTTGACGATGCTGGCTCTCATGTCCGGCAAGAGGTCTTTGCCCATGTGCCCGGCAATCGTAACGGTGCCCGGCTTGTCCGAGTGGTGGATTGCCGCATGAGCCCTCCGGCTCCGTAGCGCCTCCTAGACTCCGCGGACTATGGAGACCATCCGGGTTGCCGGGGCGCAGATCAACCTCCGGGTCGGCGACCTTGCTCACAACGAAGCCCGGATCCGAGACGCCATGAGCTGGGCGGAAGCAGAGGGCGCTGACGTCCTTCTCCTTCCCGAGTTGGCCATTCCCGGCTATCCGCCAGAGGACCTGGTGATCCGAAGGGGTTTCGTGGATGCCAACCTGGGCGTGCTGGACGAGCTTGCCGGCCATGCCGGGTCGACGGTCACCGTGGTGGGGGTCGTTAGTCGGGTACGGCCCGGCGGTTCGGCGACCGACGGTCGTGATTCCTTTCCGGTGGCGAACGCGGCAGCCCTACTCCACCAGGGTCAGATCAGAGGCATCTACAACAAGGTTCTCTTGCCCAACTACGGCGTGTTCGACGAACAACGCTACTTCGTGGCGGGTTCCGTACCGGGGGCGGTCTGGAATGTCGGCGGCGTGGCGGTGGGAGTCTCCATATGCGAGGACATTTGGGTTCCCGATGGACCACCTTCTGCTCAGGTCGCCGCGGGAGCCCAGGTACTTCTCAACATCAACGGATCGCCCTTCCACGTCTCGAAGGACGCGGAGCGGGTTCGCCACATCGAGCGGGAAGCGGTCAATGCCCGGGTGCCCGTGGTCTATCTCAACCTGGTGGGCGGGCAGGATGAGCTGGTCTTCGACGGCGGGTCGATCGTGATGGACCGGGAGGGTTCCATCCAGTACCGGGCCCCGCGCTTCGAAGAGGACCTGTTCGTGGTCGATATCGAGGTGGGCGAGCCGGCCGGCAAACGGGAGGCGGCGACCGTCGCGCGGGTGGAGCCTTCGACCCTCCCTTCCAAACTTCGTTCTCCCAGCCCTGCTCCTGCCGCGGAACCCATCGAGCTCATCTACCGAGCGCTCGTGCTCGGACTTGGTGACTACGTGAGGAAGAACGGCTTCTCGAAGGTGGTGGTGGGTCTCTCCGGGGGCATCGACTCGGCGCTGACGGCGGTGATCGCCGTCGATGCGCTCGGCCGGGATTCGGTCCGGGGCGTCACCATGCCCTCCGCGTTCAGCTCCCAGGGATCGATACGCGACTCCGAGGAGCTGGCGCGCCGGCTGGGCATTCGCCTTGATCGCATTGCCATCGGCGACCTGTTCGACGAATACCGGGACGCGCTCGAAGCCGTGTTCGCGAGCAGCGAGTTCGGGGTCGCGGAGGAGAACCTCCAGCCCCGGATCCGCGGCACCCTGCTGATGGGCATATCCAACAAGCACAACGAGATGGTCATCGCAACCGGGAACAAGTCCGAGATGGCGGTGGGCTATGCGACGCTGTACGGCGACATGGCGGGCGGCTACGCGGTGCTCAAAGACGTCCTCAAGACCACCGTCTACGAGTTGGCCGATTGGCGCAACCGCGCCGAAGAGGTGATCCCCGAGGAGACAATCCGGAAACCGCCGTCCGCCGAACTGAGGCCCGGCCAACTCGACACCGATAGCCTTCCGCCCTACGAGGTGCTCGACGAGGTGCTCGCCGCCTACATAGAGGAGGATCGCTCCATCGACGCCATAGTGGATGCAGGGTTCGACCGGGCGGTCGTCACCCGGGTGGCAGCCATGGTGGATCGCAACGAGTACAAGCGCCGCCAAGCGCCTCCTGGAGTGAAGATAACCCCCAAGGCGTTCGGGCGTGACCGTCGCCTACCGATCACCAACGGATGGCGCGGCGGTTGACGAGGCGCTCTCGTGCTGCGGGCTGGCGAAGTGCGTCTATATCGCACAGGACAGGGTTACCCTTGTCCTCTAGGCGGAAGGTGACAGAGGAACTGATGCCATGATGGCTGCGCGGAGGACCGTGCCGGTTATAGCGGTTGTCCTGGCGCTCGGCGCATGCGGCGGGGATGACTCGACGTCCGAGACCACATCGGCTCCCACCGGCGCATCTCCCACCACCACCAGTACCGCGGTCATCGAAATGGTGGAGTCTGGCGCCGACACCTCCGCTACCGCTGCCTCTGTAGCAGAGGACGCTGTCGAGCCCGGGGGTGATGGAGCTTCGCAGGAGGAGGGGGCGGACACCACCCTGCCACCGGCCATTCCACCGTACGAGGTGATACACCGTCTCATCGCGAATGATCGCACCACCCTCGTGATCCTGGTCGAGCCCGGTGCCTATAGCACTGTCCAGTTGGAGAACCTGGTCTACGACGTGGTGGACACGTATTCCCCCAACACTGCCATCGTCGTGGACGACCGGGCGGCCGCCGATTTGGCCATCAAGGACGATCTCACCCCCGAGGAGCAGTCGACCCTCGACGCCCGGACCTTCCTGAGGATCGAGAACGGAGTGGACGTGACGTTCCACGGTCCTTATGCCGATGCCGGGGGCATGACAGTCGGCAGCTGAGCTAGCTGAGCAGCAGGGTGGCGACCATGAGGAACCCGCCGAACCCGACTACATCGGTGACCAGCGTCAGGAAGATGTTCGAGGCCAGTGCCGGGTCCAGCCCCAACTTGCGAAGCAACAGAGGGATACCGGTACCGGACAGCGTTCCTATGACGAGGTTGACGACAGTCGCTATTCCCATGGTGACGGCGAAGTTCACCGTGCCGCCGAACACCAGCCCGACAGTTCCGGCGAGTAGACCGACCGGTATGGAGTTGATCACGCCGATGGCAACCTGATTCATCAGCACGCGCCCTGCCCGACTGGGTGTGACGCCGTCAATCGCCATCGACCGGATAACCACGGCCAGGCTCTGTGCCCCGGCGTTGCCGCCCATCAGCGCCACCACCGGCATCAGAGCGGCCAGGACCGGGCCGATGTCGTCGATCACTGCGGACTGCCGTTCGATGACCAGCGCCACCACGAGGGCCATGGCCAGATTCACCAGCATCCATGGAAGGCGCATGCCGGCCGCCCGTGCGACGGGTGTGAACACCGTCTCCTCAGGCCCGGCTCCCATCGCAGCGGCGAAGTCCTCCGAGGCCTCGGCCTGGACCGACTCCACCACGGCCTCGTGGGTGACCATGCCCAGCAGGACGCCCGAGTGATCGACCACCGGCAATCCGAAAAGGCCGTAGCGCTGCGCCAGCTCGGAGACCTCTTCCCGATCTGTGTCAGGACGTACGGCGACCGGTTGGTGCACCATGGTCTCGTCGAGTCCCACCCCGGGCCGCGCGAACACCAGGTCCCGGAACGACACCACGCCGACCAGCAGGCGCCGATGATCGACCACGTAGACATAGGAGAGGTCCTCGATCTGGTCGTGGAGCTGGCGGAGCCGCTCGATGGCTTCCCCCGCGGTCATCCCCACCTGCAGGAATGCCAAGTCAGTCGTCATCAGCCCGCCTGCCGAGTCAGGAGCGTGCTGGAGGAGAGCGAGCAACTCGTGGGAGATCCCGGGATCGAGGCCGGCCAGTACCTGCTGCCGGTTCTTCTCGTCCAGCTGGCCGAGCAGGTCGGCCGCCATGTCGGCATCCATGGCGGCGACGAGATCCGAAGTCCGGGCCGGGTTGAGCCCTTCGAGAACATCAACGCCCAACTCGGGGCGCATCTCGTTGAGGATTCCGGCTGCGTCAGCGATATCGAGGTCGGAGAGCAGGTCGGTAGCCGCGTCGGTGTCCAGCTCCTCGAGGATGTCTGCCGCGTCATGGGGGTCGGCGCTGGCCAGCTCCTGCCACTCGGCGGTGTGGGTGTCCAGGTACTGCTCGACCTCGTCCGGCTGGACCCGGGCCGTGCTCCGCAACCGCTGGGCGAGTTCCCTTGGCCGGGGCAGCTTTATTCGCATCAGCTTGTCTCCACCGGGGTCGGATCCTGCTGCCGGAGCATGATGGGGACCGCTAGGAGGGTGCTGGAAAAGGCGGGGACTGGTTGGCCCGCGATCCCTTGACCGGGGGGTTCATTTGAGGCCGTCGGGTGAACTGGACATCATTCAGTACCCTCCCCGGGTCAGCCCTCGTAGGGTCGGACCGCGAGCACCGTGACTTTGAACTTGCCGCCTGGCGCTTCGTAGGTGACGTCATCGCCCGCTACCGCACCCACCAAGGCGGTACCCAGAGGACCCTCGGGCGAAGCCAGCAGGAAGCCGGGAACCCGGTTTTCGGGAATGGCTACCAGGTAGTCCTCCTCGTACCCGTCTTCGTCCGCCAGTCTGACGACCGATCCGATCTGCACCGTGCCGTCGCTCGAGGCGTCGCCGACGGTGGAATTGTCGAGTAGATGCCGGAGCTTTCGGATCCGCGCTTCCATGAGGCCCTGCTCGGTCTTGGCGGCGTCATAGTCGGCGTTTTCCCGGATGTCCCCGTGTGACCTCGCCTCGGCCAGGCGCTCGGCGATCTGGGTACGCCCCACGGTGGTGAGCATGCCGTATTCTTCTTCTAGTTTCCGGTACGCGGCAGGGGTCAGCCAGGTCTCAGGGGTGCTCATGCGGCCAGGATACCCGTTGGGATGGCATCGCCGGCCGGGCGGTCGACCGACGGGAGACGGAGGCCAGGTTCTGCCCGCATCGTGCCAAACTCCTACACCGGTGGAATGGTCCGGCGAGAAGCATGTGACAAGGAGGTGAGACATGTCCGAGATCCGACTTACGTCCTTCTCGCCGGGCGGCGGCTGAGCGTCCAAGCTCGGCGCTGACGAGCTGGCGCAGGTCTTGCGCCCCCTCAGAACTCACCATGCGACGTCCCACCCCGACCTTCTGGTGGGAGTCGCCACTTCCGACGATGCGGGCGTATTCCGCCTGGACGACGACCGGGCGCTGGTCCAGACGGTGGACTTCTTCACCCCGATCGTGGACGAGCCCTACGACTGGGGACGGATCGCGGCCGCCAACGCACTGTCGGACATCTACGCGATGGGCGGGCGGCCGCTTACGGCCCTCCAACTGGTGGGATGGCCCCGATCAGCGCTGCCGCTCGAGGCATTGAGCGAGGTCATGGCCGGCGGGGCCGACGTGATGGCGGAGGCCGGGGTCACGATCACGGGTGGGCACTCGATCGACAACCAGGCACCTATGTACGGGTTCGCGGTCACCGGAACGGTATCTCCGGGCCGGGTCGTGACCAACGGCACCGCCCGACCGGGCGACCTCGTAGTGATCACCAAGCCCCTCGGAACCGGTGTTGCTGCTTCCGCCCTCAAGGCCGGGTTGGCCGATCCCGCCATGCGGAGCGCAGCGGTGGAGACCATGGTTGCTCTCAACGGGCCGGCCTCCGCGGTGATGGTGGAGGCGGGTGTGACGTGCGCTACCGACATAACGGGCTACGGGCTGGTGGGTCACCTCAGGGAGGTAACGGCCGTCTCCGGGGTGTCGGCGCGGCTCGACATGGACTCGGTTCCGGTGCTGGCAGGGGTAGCGGATCTGATCGAGGCGGGGGTGTATCCGGGCGGTAGCCTGCGGAACCTGGAGGCCGCGCAAACCTCCCTCAGGACTTCTCGGAGCAGGACGGAACAGAAGATCCTGGCGGATGCCCAGACCAGCGGAGGCCTGCTGATGGCGGTGCCCGCGCTCCGGTCGGGCCGGCTTCTCGAGGAGCTCCGGCGGGTTGCGCCCGCGGCTACGGTCATAGGCGAGTTCACGACCGCCGGCGGAGAACCCGTGATCGAGGTGGTATGACCGACGTGGCGGATGGCCTGCAGCGTCTCCGGATGATCGCCTCCGGCCTGTCGATCGGGGGTTTGCAACGCCACATGTTCCTGTGCGCCCAGCAGTCGACGCCCCGCTGCTCGACCTACGAGGAGAGCAAGGCAGCGTGGAGGCAGCTGAAACGGACCACCAAGGCCCTCGACATCGCCTCGGCGCCGCCGAAGTGGCAGGCCAACTTCTCGCGGCCGCCGACGCCGGTGGAGCCGGGCAACGGGACGATCCTCAGATCCAAGGTGGACTGCCTGCGCATATGCGAGCGGGGACCGATCGCGGTGATCTATCCGGACGGGGTGTGGTACCACTCGGTGGCCGGCGAGGTTCTCGACCGTATCGTCCACGAGCATCTGGTGGGGGGCCGAGCAGTCGACGAATATGTGTTCGCGGTGGACGACCTGTCCGCCCCCTCCTGAGCGTGATGCGTCTCCGTGTAGCCGTCGCGGCCGTGGCCCTGGCCCTGGTGGTCTCGGCTTGCTCCCAGCCTTCTCCCGAGCTTCGACCGGTCGATGTCCCCGCCGAGGTCGTTCCTGACCTCGTCAACGCTTCTGATGTCGACAAGATGTTCCCGTTCGGTCGCGGTTGCCTGCTGGCGGTTGGAAGCGGCGTGCGAGTGCTGGACGTGGTGGACGGTACGGGTGCCTCGGAGGCGCTGCGGCCCGGTGACATCATGACCTCGGTTGATGGCACACCGGTCAGCTCCCGGGAGATACTGCTCCAGGTGCTCGAGGACCGGCGGGTAGGGGAGCGAGTGGTCGTGGAGGGAACTCGAGTCGGAGCCCCGTTCAGCGCTTCGATTGCCCTTTCTCCGGTTCCCGGTCAGACGGGACGGGCCATCCTCGGCGTCATCACCGAGACCAAGCTGGAGGCCGTTCGGCCGACGAGCCTCTCCGAAGCCGTGATCGACGACCAGTTGGCCCGTCCTGTCATCGTGGACGGCTGGATCTACCGGTACGTGCCGCTGGGCGCTGTCTGGACACCCTATCCGGGGACTCCCGCCGAGCATATGGCGGAGCTGGGCTCCGACATCTACGCCGTGGCAGGCGAGGAGCCTCTCTCCCTGGTCCGGGTGGGCGAAGAGGAGCCCATCGCCATCGATCCCGGGCCGGTCGTTTACGAGACGCCGGTAGGTCCGCTCGAGGTGGTGGCTTCCGGATTCGACGAGGTCGTAGGATCGGTGGGAGGGTTGCTGCTCATAGCCGGGGAGGCGGAGGCCGGGCCGGGAGACACCGCCGCGGCGGTCCACGGGGTCGATCCGGTGAAGGCGACGGTGGAATGGATCCGCCCCCTGGGCCTGTCGGATGAGGGGAATCAGTTGGCTGCCGTTGATGCCTACCGGAGCCCGTCCGGTGATCGTGCGTTGGTTGCGCTGGCCGAGTATGACGAGGAAGGCGGCGCTGGGTTAGAGCTGTTCAATTACTACCTGGTGGACGAGGAGGGCGAGGGGACGGTGGGTCCTCCCGGCATCGATCAGTTCTTCCCCACCGACGGGGTGACCGGCTGGTACGACGACAACTCCCTCATCTACCTTGTCGATGTCGAGGTTCCTCAGATAGTCCTGTGGTCGTTGGGCACCGGCGAGCACACCCTGCTGAGGTCCTATTCGGCTGAGGAGGCCTTCAGTCTGCGCACGGCCCTTCCGGTAGGGGACGGCGAGCACATTGTGGAGGTGCGTGACGGCGAGGTGTTCCTGGTTGACGTGGACCGCCCCGAGCTCACCCGCCTGATTTCCCGGGGATGCCGGCACGAGCCGATAGAAGGCATGAGGCTGGGCTAGTGGTCTGCCTGCGGAACAACCGGGTGCTCTGGCGGCCATACCACACCGCCATTACCCAGACAGACGCGTAAGTGGTCTGTCTGCGCAACAGCTTGGTGTGTTCTGGCGGTCATCGGTGTCCCGTCGCTGCGTTCCGCTTCCTTGACGTACCGCTGCGGGTACGCCTTCGTCAGCGGGCCTTGCGAGGCACACCGCTGCCGTCGCCATACCACACCGCCATTACCCAGACAGACCACTAGCACCCGGTACAAGGCGCCCGGGGGCTCCGACCCGGGCTATTCCGCTTTCTCGGCGTCTACGGTCTCGGGTTCCGGGGCTGTGACCGGGAGGCCTCCGTTGCCTTCCACGTCCTCCGGAGCTGCCAGACCGAGGGCGGAGCGATGATCGTCCACGCTCACCGCCGCGAACCCGACGGGATTCTCCCTGGTTATCACCCCTGCTTCGAGGCCGATGATCTCGGCAACCTCGTCACCCGAGATGGTCTTCTTCTCCTGGAGACGGACTGCCACGTTGAACACCGCCGCCTTGTGCTGTTCGAGCATCTCGTAGACTTCGTCGTAGAGCCGCTGAAGCCTCCGCTCCACCTGGGAGGCCATGGTCCTGGCTATCTCGCCGCTCGGGTCGGGCGGCTGGTCGAGTGCATGGCGGGGCATACCGGCGCTCGAAGCGATATTGTCGCCCATTCCCCAGACCCCGATCATGCGGCTCTCGATAGTGGTGGCGTTCCGGAGATCGCCCCCCACCCCCATCGAGTTGTCGCCCTCGAAGAACATGCGCTCTCCGGCAAGGCTGGCCAGCGACACCTTTATGTCCACCTCCAACTCGGTCTTCCATTGGACGAACCGGTCCTCGAGGGAGATGTAGGAGACGAAGCCGCCGACATCACCCCGGCGTTCGATGGTGGCGACATCGACGTTGGCGTGGGACTTGAGAAGGTGGGCGGCTACCGCGTGGCTGGACTCGTGGATGGCGACCGCGAACTCCTCCCGCTCCACGTACTCGAAACCTTCGGCCGGGCCCATTTCCTTGAGGGTCTTGGCCTTCCAGATGTCATCCCACTCGATGATATCGCGGTCACCCCGCTGGGCCAGGATGAGCGCCTCGTTAACCAGATCCTTGATCTTGGCGCCGGAGTAGTACGGAGTCTTGGCGGCGAGCTCCTCGACCTGCTCGTCGCTGATGTTGTGGCTGACCTTGGCCAGATAGCCCTCGAACGTGCGAGCCCGGCCCTCCTTGGTCGGGAATCCGACTTTGTAGATGCGGTCGATCCGTCCCGGCCGCAGCAGGGCCTGGTCGAGCACGCTGGGCAGGTTGGTGGCCATCATGATGAAGATGCGGTACTTGGGTGGAGGCTTGGGCTTTATGCCGAGCGCCTTGCGGGCCTTGTTGGTGATCCCGCGAGGCTTCTTGAGCCCGGATATCTCGGTCAGGAGGGCTTGGAGGGTACCCATACCGCCGCCTCCGCCGCCCATCATCATCACTCGGTTGATCCACGTTCCGGGAAGCTCTTCCGCTTCGCCGTCAGCCGGGCTCGTCCGGGCCGCATCCCCTTCGATGATGCTGAGGGACTGCGGGCTCAGGTACGCGGAGGCGTTGCAGCCCATCCCGGCGCTGAGCGGTGTGGCGGGTTGTGGCGGTCCTCCTCCCTGGGCGAGGGCGCCCCGGTTACCGAGGGCGTCGGCTTCGTCGAAGAAGACCACCACGCCCCCATGGCGCAGGGCCAGCTTGCGGAGCTTCCGGAACAGACCCTTCACCTTCAGGATGCCGACCCCCATGAACATGGCTTGGAAGGCGCCGGGATCGACGAAGACGAAGGGGAGGCCGACCTCACCCGAGGTGGCCTCGGCGATGAGGGTCTTCCCCGTTCCCGGGGGACCCCACAGCAGGATTCCGCCGGGCACATAGCCACCCTTGGCTTCGATCTCATCCGGCTTCTCGAGGAACCCGACGTTCTCCCGGACCAACTCGAGCACATGGTCCTGACCCCAGACATCGGAGTACCGAGTCTCTATCTCCTCCGGCATGATCGTGTCGACGCCCCCTCGGGACAGGAACCAGAAGAGGGCGGCGAATTGCATGATCAGGAACAAGGGATAGAACAGGAACATGATGAACTGCTGCAGGTTGCGGGCCAGGATGCGGGGGAGTTGGATCACTGCCTCGACCGGTCCGTTCACGTCGGCC
>VXRE01000042.1 GCA_009838635.1 Acidimicrobiia bacterium
GTTCCCGGCGCGCTTGGAAGGCGCCACCCGGGGGGGGACGCGCCGTATGCGCTCGTAGTCGGATAATGAGGAACCGCCGTAATTTTGGACTACCAGATACTTGGCAAGCAGTTCCAGGGAGGGGCGCGGGTGGGTCGCATTCTATTGCTCCGATCCGCGCTGGCGTGCTGTGGCGCGTCGGAGACTCTTACAATAGCCCCCATGGGGAGCGAGAAGAGAGCCCGGCAGAAGCAGAACCGCCAGGCCCGCATCGAGGAGGAGCGCCGCTTGGCCCAGCGGGCCAAGTGGCGTCGCCGCATCATCACCGGGCTGGTCCTGGCCGCCCTGCTGGTGGTGATCTTCGTGATCGGGAACCTGCTGACCGGCGGCGGCGACGCCGGCGGAGCGACCACCACCATCCCGATCGTCACCGACACCACCACCGCGACCGGCGGCGGATAGGGACCCGGCCCCGGGCGGACCGTTACCGGACCCCTGACGGACCCCGAGGGTCGAGAGCGCGAAAAAACGAGAACGCGAAAAACTCCGAAACGCGCTCTCCCCAGCGGGCCCATCCCCCGGCCACCACCTCCTTCGGTCCGAACGCGTTCCGCTATCCCCGGCGGGTCCGCTCCCGAATTGATCCCGGTTCCGGTTCCCTCGACGTCGATTGGCAGAGAACCGGTGGTGTTTGTGGCTGCCGGACAGTATGCGGAGACTCTGTGACACTTTCAACCCCCCTGTCCGGTGCCGGGACCACGCCGCCACGACGGTCGGGTCGCGGGCGCACCAGGCGGAGGACTCGGGACGGGCTCGCGGCAGCGGTCATCACCGGTACCTGCCTGCCGCGACCCGCCCGACTTGCTACCGGCGCCCGATCCGAGCAATCGGGGTTAGCCTCATCTCCGGATGGCCGTCGATCTTCACACCCACTCCACCGCCTCCGACGGCAGCGAGAGCCCGGCCGCGGTCGTCGGGCTGGCCGTCCAGGCGGGTCTCTCCGCGGTCGCCCTGACCGACCACGACACCCTCGAGGGGATCGAGGAGGCCCGAGCCGAGGCGGGCCCGGCCGGGATCGAGCTCATCCCGGGGGCGGAGGTGGCCTGCGAGTGGAAGGGCGGCGGGCTCCACATGGTGGTCCTGTTCCTGGAGCCGGGGCCCGGCCCACTCCAGGATCGCCTGGCGGAGTTCCGGGCCGGCCGGGACCGCCGCAACCGGGCGATCGCCCGGCGTCTCGACGAGATCGGCGTGGACATCGACTACGAGGAGGTCCTCGCCCAGGCCCGGGGCGGAAGCGTCGGCAGGCCCCACTTCGCGGCCCTCCTGGTCGCCAAGGGATACGTTCCCGACATCCCCGCCGCCTTCCGGGAGTACCTGGGCTCGCGCGGCGTGGCCTACGCCACCCGCCCTCTGCTCCCTCCCGAGGAGGCCATCGGGCTGGCGCGCCGCTCCGGCGGAGTTCCCGTGGTGGCGCATCCCCACACCTTGGGATTGAACACGGCCGAGGAGTACGCGGACGCCTTCCGCCTTCTGGCCGGCTACGGCATGGTGGGCGTGGAGTGCTACTACGGCGAGTACCCGGCCGAGACCCGCCGCCGGCTCGAGGCCACGGTCCGGTCGTTCGGCCTCCTCCCGTCAGGCGGGTCGGACTTCCACGGCTCCTACAAGCCCGGCCAGAGGGTGGGCGTCGGACGGGGCGACCTGGTGGTCCCCGACCGGGTCCTCGAGGACCTGCTGGCCGCGCGGGACGGCTGAAGCCATGCGCCGGCCGGCAGAAGGGATAGCCCGGGCCGCCTCGGTGGTCGCGGTCGGCATCCTGGTCTCCCGCATCCTGGGGTTCGCCCGCAACGTGGTGCTGGCCAACCGGCTGGGTGACAGCCCCGCCGCCGACGCCTACGAAGCCGCCTTCATCATCCCCGACTTCCTGAACTACCTGCTGGCCGGGGGTTTCCTCGCCATCACGTTCATCCCAATCCTCAGCAGGTACCGGGCACGGGGCGACGGCGACGGAGCCCGGGCCGCCTTCAACGCGGTCCTGGGGCCGGTGGCGGTTCTCATCATCGCCCTGACCGTCGCGGCGGCGCTGGCCGCCGACCTGGTGGTTGGGTGGCTGTTCGGATCGGGCGGCCGTCTCGACGCCGTGCAGCTGGCCGAGGTGGCCCGCCTCACCAGGCTGGTGCTACCGGCGCAGATCTTCTTCGTGGTGGGCGGGCTGTTCACGGCGGTCCAGTACGCCCACGGTCGGTTCCTGGTCCCGACCCTGGCCCCGATCATCTACAACCTCGGGATCATCGTGGGGGGTGTGCTGGGCACGTCGTCCGGCGAGGCCTCGGCCACGGGCTTCATCGTCGGCGCGGTGGCGGGGGCCTCGATGGGCAACTTCGCCCTCCAGTGGTGGGGCGCCGCCCGGGCCGGCTTCCGGGTGCGCATGGCGGTGCCCGACTTCCGGCATCCCGCCTTCCGGGAATACCTGTTGCTTGCGTTCCCCCTGATGGTGGGCCAGTCGATCGTGGTGCTCGACGAGTCTCTCGGCAAGATCGTGGCGGCGTCGGCCTCCGACGGGTCGATCTTCGGCCTGAACCTGGCCCGCCGGGTCAACATGCTGCCGGTGGGGGTGATCGCCCAGGCCGCCGGGGTGGCCGCCTTCCCGTTCCTCGCCCGACTGGTGGCGGAGGGCCGGGGCGCCGAGATGCGGGAGTCGATGGGCCGCACCATCCGCACGGTGCTGTTCGCGTCGGGCGGGGCGGTGGCGGCCGTGGTGGCGGTCGGCCTGCCCGCCGTCCGGGTCGCCTTCCAGCACGGAGCGTTCAGCGAGGACGGCACGGTGCTGGTGGCGGCGGCCCTGGTGGGGTACTCGCTCGGCATTCCGGCGTGGGGCGTCCACCAGCTGTTCGCCCGGAGCTTCTACGCCCACCGCCAGATGTGGGTCCCGGTCATCGCCGGGACCGCCTGGGTCCTACCGGCCATTCCCCTGTACTTCCTCGGGTTCCGGGTCGGAGGCGTCCCCGGCATCGCGGTGGCCGCCTCGATCACCGTCACCGGTCACGCGCTGACGCTCTGGTTGCTGTGGCGGCGCTTCCACAGCGGCGAGGGACTGGAGGGGATGGCGCGGACGGTCGGACAGGTGGCGCTGGGCGCGCTGGTCGCCGGAGCGGCCGGTTGGCTGGTGGCCACGGCGATAACCGGAGGGCAGGTGCCGGGCATGTCGACCGGCGTGCTGGCGACCCTGGCCGGAGGAGCGGTGGTGGCGGTGGTCTACCTGGCTACGACGTACGCGATCGGCTCCGCTGAGGCGCGCTCGGTCGTGCGGCGCCGTTGATCCTGGTCCCGGCGGCGGGCCTGGGCCGGTGATAACGGTGGTTCCATCCGGCCACGGTCCAGTTGGTGAAGCGCCGCGCCGGGCCGGGCTTGCCGTTGCGGCGTTCCTCGGCCAGGGCGTGCTCGAGCACGGCGGCGATCACCGCCGCCTCGTACGGTCCGGCGGCGCCGTCGATGCGGAAATCCACCCCGGCATGATCGGACGATCCGTTTTCGGTCATGTAGGAAGTTCGACTAGCTCGACGAGGGTTTGGTTTCCACCTTTCGGATGCACGAAGGCGATCCGGGTGCCGCGCCCACCGGTTCTGGGGGTCTCGTCCACCAGGCGGGCGCCCTCCGCCTTCAGGTGGGCCAGGGCCGCCTCGATGTCCACCACCGCGAACCCTACGTGATGTAATCCCTCGCCCCGGCGCTCCAGGAACCGGCCCACCGGAGTGTCGGCGTCCAGGGGCTCGAGTAGCTGGACGAAGGACCCGCCCACCGCCAGCATGGCCTCCTCGACCCCCTGGTCCTCCACCACCTCCCGGTACAGGGGCTCTATCCCGTAACGGCGCCGGTACTCGTCCAGCGC
Source organism: Acidimicrobiia bacterium (assembly GCA_009838635.1). Lineage (GTDB taxonomy): Bacteria > Actinomycetota > Acidimicrobiia > Spongiisociales > Spongiisociaceae > Spongiisocius. Next base: position 3,869 of record VXRE01000042.1, read on the forward strand.
CCGGTCGAGGTCGCGGACGGCGATCGCCACATGGTCGAGGTTGAGGAGCTTCACGGCCGGGAGCGTAACCCGATGGCCGGTCCGATCTGCATTCGGTTACCGTGGCCGGGATAATGCAGCCTGCGGATCGGCGTCCCGCCACGGGGATGGGACGCCATCCGGAGCCGCCGACCTGGAGGCAGAATGCGTATCGGAATCCTGACCGGCGGGGGTGACGTCCCGGGACTCAATCCGGCCATCAAGTCCTTCACCAACCGGATGGACGAGGCCGGCCATTCCGTCCTGGGGCTGCGCCGCGGCTGGGGAGCGATGATCGGCATCGATCCTGACGATCCCCGGTCGATCTCGGCCCACACCATGCCCCTCGATCCCCTGGCGGTGCGCACCATCGACCGGACCGGCGGGACCATCCTGCACTCCAGCCGCACCAACCCGGGCCGGGTAGCGGAGGAGGGCCTGCCCCCATTCATCACTCCCTCCGAATCCGAGGCCCCCTACGACCTGACCGGCCACGCCGTACGGGTGATCGAGCGGCTGGGCCTCGACGCGCTGGTGGCGATCGGCGGTGACGACACCCTCTCCTACGCCCTCCGGATGCACCACGAGGGCGTCCCGGTGGTGGCCATTCCCAAGACGATGGACAACGACGTGCCGGGCACCGACTACTGCATCGGGTTCTCCACCGCCGTCACCCGCTCGGTCGGGTTCATCAACGACCTGCGGAGCGCGGTGGGAAGCCACGAGCGGGTGGCCGTGGTCGAGCTGTTCGGCCGCTACTCGGGGGAGACCAGCCTGGTGTCGGGCTATCTGGCCTCCGCCGATCGGACCCTTATCGCCGAAGTGCCCTTCGATATGGATCGGCTGGCCGCCATGGTGGTGGCCGACCGGGCGGCCAACCCGAGCAGCTACGCCGTGGTGGTGGTGTCCGAGGGCGCCACGATGCTGGGCGGCGACCGGGTGGAGAGCGGCGCCGCCGACGCATACGGCCATCGCAAGCTGGGCGGGATCGGGGAGACCACCGGGAACCTCATCAAGCGGATGACCGGTATCGGCGTCATGAACCAGAGGGTCGGATACCTGATGCGCAGCGGTCCCCCTGACGTGCTGGACCTGATGGTGGGCACCAACTTCGGCACCATGGCGGCGGAGATGCTGCTGGCCGGGACCAGCGGGGACATGGTGGCGATCCGCCGGGGCGTCTACACCACGGCCGGCCTCGAGGTGCTGGCGGAAGGGGCCCGACGGGTGGACGTGGCCACCTTCTATGACGCCGAGGCCTACCGGCCCAGGGTCCGGGCCCTGGCCGGCAAGCCCATGTTCCTCTCCTGACCCGGCCTGACGGTCCGGAGAGGTAGGTGATGAGGGCCCAGGTAGTCCACGAGTTCGGCGATTACCGCAACCTCAGCTACGAAGAGGTGGACGACCCGGCGCCGGGACCGGGGGAGGTCCTGATCGGAGTCGAGGCGGTGGGGCTCAACTTCCCCGACATCCTGATGATCGCCGGCCTGTACCAGGACCGGCCCGAGTTGCCGTTCGTGGCCGGAGCGGAGGCGGCCGGGCGGGTGCTGGCTGTAGGGGACGGGGTCACCCGGGTAACGGTGGGTGATCGAGCCCTCGGGTACAAGCTCCTGGTCGGGGCCATGGCGGAGCGGTTCGTGGCGCCTGCCGACCATGTGTTCCGCCTTCCGGACGATGTGACGATGGAGCAGGGCGCCTGCCTGTCGCTCACCTACGGCACCGGCTACCACGCGTTGGTGGATCGGGCCCGCCTCGAGCCCGGCGAGACGGTGCTGATCACCGGCGCCAGCGGCGGGGTGGGCTCGGCGGGCATCCAGATCGCCAAGGCGCTGGGCGCACGGGTCATAGCGGCGGTCGGAACGGACGCCAAGGCGGAGACGGCCCGGTCGTTGGGCGCCGATGAGGTGATCATCTACACGACCGAGTCCCTCAAGGAGCGCACCAAGGAATTGACCGGCGGTCGCGGCGCCGACGTCATCTACGACCCCGTGGGCGGGGACACCTTCCTGGAGTGCCTGCGCTGCATCAACTGGGAGGGCCGGATCCTGGTGGCAGGCTTCACGTCCGGCCGGATCCCCAAGGCCCCGATGAACCTGCCCCTGCTCAAGGGATGCTCGATCGTGGGTGTGTTCTGGGGCGCCTTCGCCGAACGGGACCCGCAAGCCAACCGGGCCAACTTCGCCCGCCTCCTCGACTGGACCTCCGAGGGGATCATCGGCCCCCGGATCAGCGCCCGTTTCCCGCTGGAGTCGGCCGTTGAGGCGCTGGCCACCATCGAGAACCGGCAGGTGACCGGCAAGGTCGTGCTGAGTCCGGGCTGAGGCACGTCCGGGGATTGCCCACGGAGGAGCCCTTGTTCCATCGGCGCCATCGATGGGTTCTTCCGAGCCTCGAGAACCCGAGAGACCGGCCGCGGCAACCGGTGCCCTGTTCCTCAGGCTCAGGGCGTCACTCATGGTGCCTCGTTCCTCAGGCTCAGGATGTCACTCATGACGCCTTGTGCCTCAAGTTCCCGGCCCGAGACGTTCTTGATGCACTGGGCGTCACCCATGGTGCCTCGTTCCTCAGGGCTCAGGACGTCACCCATGGTGCCCTAAACCTGAGGATCAGGGCGTCATACATGACGTCCTCTGCCTCAAGAACCCGAAACGTACACAACCTGAGGATCAGGGCACCATATATGACGTCCTCTGCCTCAAGAACAGCCAGGCGCCAAAAGTCGCGAAAAACCGGTGCTTCGCACCGGGCCCCGCCCCCGCCACCACCCATCCTGTTGGAGCGTGGTCGGCCATGCCCGGCTGGATGCCGGGCCTCGGCTGTTCGCTCCATGAAGCCTTGTGTTCCCTCGGACCGGCCGTCCGATCGGTCTCACCTCATCGGCCGGTGTTGGTGCTTGGCGATAGGCAACATATGGTGGGGATGTGACGGTTTCAACCCCTTACCCCGAGAACGCGAAAATATTCTCCCGCACCAGGGTCACGACAAGGCCATGCCCTTCGCGACGATCCGGATCGCGCAGCTGCGACGAACAAGAGAATTCGTGGAGGAGGCAACGAACTGATCGCCTAGTGGTCAATCCCGGATGACGCGGCTCCGGGACGATCGGTGACGCGCTACGCGGCGTGTACTAGGAGGCCCGCTCTGCCCGGTCCTCCAGTGAGTCCTGGACCAGCGCGCTCGTCCGGTAGGTCGCATGGACGAACTTGCCGTACGGCAGGCTCACGAAGAAGGCCGCCACCAGCGCCAGATGCAACAGCAGCAGCAACCCCATGGCCGTGGTCGACCGCAATGCGAGCAGTGCCAGTCCCGACCCGTTGACCAGGACGAGGAGGATGATGAAGTCCAGATCCAGCCGCCGGGTCCCGGCCGCTTCGAGTTCCTCCCGGCTCCCGGCCCTCAGCACGAGCAGCCCGGCGCAACCTGCGATGGTCGCGATTCCGCCGACGGTCCCGAATATCACCGGTGCGCTCAGCAGCGGATAGGGCGGCATCCGACCGAGGAACTCCTGCCAGATGGCGGCGATGACGGTGGCGATGAATGTGGCGAGGAACCCGTTGAACACCAGGGAATGCATGACCAGCCGGCTCTTGGCAGGCGTCTCGCCGGGATACGTGCACCCCGGTCCTCCACCGTGCATGTTCCTGAGGCTGAAGGCGGCGTAGACAGCCTCTCTCATCGAGTCCAGGTCCGGCCTGCCGCGGGTGGTGTCCCGCCAGAAGGCGGCCAGGCCGGCGCCCAGGAAGAGCAGGGCGAGGCCCGCGAGCACCGAGGCCGGGATGGTCATCACCAGGAAGGGGACCACCTCGTAGAACGCCTCTTCTGCGGCCGGCGGGGCCACCAGCCGGTCCCATCCCAGGATGAGCAGTCCGATCACCACGGTTACCGCCACCACGGCCGTCGCCAGCCAGGCCCTTCCTCGGGTCGGCCCCAGCAGGGCGGGCCCGAGAGCCTTGGGACGGGCGTAGCTCTTGTAGGTCTCCTCCCGGATGCGGCTCATCAACGGGGGGATGTCCACCGCGAACTCGTGGGGCGTGGCGTAGGGGCAGACGTCGTAGCAGCTCCGGCAGTCATGGCACAGGTTGGCCAGGAAGAGGACGTCGCCCTCGCTGAACGTTGGGCGCCGCTCGAGGGCCGGGAAGACGGCGCACAGGCCCTCGCAGTACCGGCAGGCGTTGCAGATGTCGAATTGCCGCTGGGCCTCGGCGAGAAGGCCGCGCTCGAGGATGCGCGGCGGGTCCGTCTCGATGGCGACGCTTGCGGTCGGAGCGCTCATGCTCGTGATGGGCTGGCTCACGAAACGTACAATACAGCCATGTCCAGTAATCCGGTCGCCCCGAATCCGCGACGCATGCGGCCGGGACCGGCGAAACCGGAGGCCCCGTGACGGCAGGTGAGGGCTCGCCATGAAGGCAGCGGCCGATGTGATCGTGGTGGGCGGAGGCAACGCGGGGCTCTGCGCCGCCCTCACCGCCCGCCGGTTCGTAGACAGGGTCCTCGTCCTGGAGTCGGCGCCCATCGACATGCGGGGCGGGAACACCCGCCACACCCGCAACATACGACACATCCACGCCGGCGGCGACCAGGTCGTGACCGGCGCCTATACCGAGGACGAGCTCTGGGAGGACCTCGTCAAGGTGAGCGACGAGGACATCAACGAGCACATCGCCAGGATGGTGATCAGAGAGTCCGAGTCGGTTCCCGGCTTCATGGAACAGCACGGCGTCCACTGGCAGGCGTCCCTGAAGGGCACGCTTCACCTGTCCCGCACCAACCGGTTCTTCCTTGGGGGAGGCAAGGCGATGCTCAACGCCCTGTACGCGTCCGCCGGGAGGCAGGGGATCGACGTGCGTTACGAGACACCGGTGACGGACATCCTGACCGACGGCCGCCGCGCCTCCGGAGTGGTCGCCCTCATCGATGGCAAGCCCACCGAGCTGACGGCCCGCTCCGTAGTGGTCGCGTCCGGCGGCTTCGAGGCCAACAAAGCGTGGCTCCGCGACCTGTGGGGCGAGCCGGCGGACCGGTTCGTGATCCGCGGCTCGCCCTTCAACATGGGCGGCCCCCTCAAGGCCCTGCTCGACCGGGGCGCGCTATCGGTCGGCAATCCCAAGGGTGCGCACGCCATCAGCGT
>VXRE01000068.1 GCA_009838635.1 Acidimicrobiia bacterium
GGACCAGCACCACCATGCATACGCTACGGCCATGATCGAGTTCGTCGTGCCCGAAAAGCCACGCGTACAGGGATCTCCAAGCGAGAAGCAATGGAGAGACAAAGTACAGCAGGCGGCGCAACACCTCGACAAACGGCTCGATGGCCCGCTGCGACTACGAATCGACTACTTCTTCAGAAGAACCACCGACCTAGACGCGGATAACATGATCCAACCGATCCAAAATGCCCTCAAGAAGGTCCTCTATGAAGACGACAGCACTGTCGTGGACGTGTGCGCGCGGAAAATCAACCTGGACGAACGCACAATCGACCTCGACGGAGCCCCCGAGTGTCTGAGGTCCGCGCTCGAAGAGCAGGAGGGCGACTTCGTGTTGATAACTGTCGCGCCTGCCCACAGCGAGGTGGCCTTCGCATGAGTATGGAGCTATCCGCGTAGCGCGCAACGGCACGCCTACGCAAAGGGCTGACGGGACCAGCATCCCAACCTCGTCGGCTTGACTGTGGGATCGAAGGACCAAAAAGACCTCCAGTCCGAGATGTCCGTTCGGTCGTCCGCTATGTGAACAAGTCAGTACGTTCGGCAACCTGGATAGCTCACGCCTGTAGCAACCGCCGCTGTAGCAGGGCCTGCATCTCCCTTCGCCCGTCGGCAATCACCAGCACATCAACACTATCGACATTGACCCCGTATATCACGCGATAAGGCTTGGCCGAGACCTCCCGATACTCGAGGATTCCGAGGTCGGCCAGTTCAGCCGGGTAACGCCCCCTTCGCGGAAGACTCGGCCAGACTCTCGAATGCCGCTTCCATCCGCTCCAGCAGCCGGATCGCGTGCCGGGACCCCGCGTGCTGATTGAGGTAGGTACGTAGCCACTCCAGGTCGCGAGCGGCACCATCGGACAGTCGAACCAGGTAGGGCATCAATCGGCCAGTTGCCGCTCCCTGAGCTGGGCAATGACCTAGGCAGCCGGTCGCACTCGACCAGCCTCGACCTAACGACCGCCGAGTGCGAGAACCTTCAGGAGGGCGAGTGTCTCTTGCATCTGCTCGTAGCTATCGGTGTCATGGATGACCGGCTTGGCGTCACCATTCCGGGTATCCATCATGGGTTCTCCCCAGTTGCTCAGGCACGAACGATCTCGGCGGCATGCGCCTTGTGATACGTGGCGGAAGTGATCCGGTCTGACAGACTCAAGGTCACGTCCTTGCTCCGTACCAAATATGGCCCCCAGACGGCTCGGGACCTGAACCCCATCCTTTGTAACCGGCGGGGACCACGACGGTCCTGCCAAGCTCCACAAAGGCCAGACCTGGCCCTTTGTCCACAGCTAGATGTATACCAATATCTACTCGCTATTGAAATATAGGACTGACAAATGGCAGGCACGCGGGCGGGTCGCGGCTACCCTGTGAATCGGGATGACGAGCTTCCTGGTCAGAGGTCCGACCCGGCTACACGGGCACTTCGAGCCGTCGGGCAACAAGAACGCTGCTCTACCGATCATCGCGGCCTGTCTGCTGACCGAAGAGCCGGTCATCCTGCACAACGTGCCACTGATCGGCGACGTCAAGTCCCTGCTTCTCATCCTGGAGGGCATGGGAGCGTCGATCAACAGTCCGAAGCCGGGGACCCTCCACATCCATTGCAACGGGATGACCAGTTCGGAGATCTCCGAGGAGCAGGCCAGCATCATCCGGGCTTCCATCCTGCTGGCCGGCCCTTCCCTGGCCCGTTTCGGCGAGGTCACCCTCCCACCGCCGGGTGGTGACGTCATCGGGCGGCGCCGGATCGACTCCCATGTGCACGCTCTGGAAGGACTCGGCGCCTCGTACACCTACTTGAACGGTCACCGGTTCCGGGCCGGGACGCTCAAGGGATCGGTGGTGTTCATGGACGAACCGTCCGTGACCGGCACCGAGAACCTGATCATGGCCTCGGTGCTCGCCGAAGGTCATACCACCATCGAGAACGCCGCGTGCGAACCGCACGTCCAGGATCTGTGCCACTTCCTCAACACCCTCGGCGCTCGCATCTCCGGCATCGGCAGCAACATCCTCCAGATCGAAGGCGTGGAACGCTTGAGCGGCGGCGAGTACACCATCTGCCCCGATCACATCGAGGTGGGGAGCATCATGGCGCTGGCCGCCGTTACGCGATCCCCCATCACCATCGGTGGCTACCAGCCGGAGATGAACAAGCCCATCGACCTGGGCTGGGCTCGCCTGGGCATCAAGTACGACCCGCTGCCGGACGGCATTGCCCAGATGCGCTTCAACGGGCCACTCAACGTACTGCCCGACCTCGGCGGCGCCATCCCCAAGATCGAGGACGGGCCGTGGCCGTCGTTCCCGGCCGACCTGACCAGCATCGCGCTGGTGGCCGCCACCCAGGCCTACGGTTCGATCCTCATCCACGAGAAGATGTTCGAGTCGAGGATGTTCTTCGTGGACCGCCTGATCGTCATGGGCGCCCAGATAGTGCTCTGCGATCCTCACCGGGCGGTGGTCATGGGACCGAACAAGTTGACGGCCAGCACCATGTCCAGCCCCGATATCCGGGCCGGTATGGCGCTTCTCATCGCGGCGCTGGTGGCCGAGGGCGAGAGCGTGATCCACAACGCAGAGCAGATCGAGCGGGGTTACGAGGCGATCGACACCCGGCTCGGGGCCATGGGCGCCGACATCCGGCGGGTCGACTGAACTACCGCTTCCCTGCTTTCCGGGGCCCTACGCGCCGCGGGGATCCCAGGTGAAGTAGCGGGTGATGACCAACATCCCGAACACCAGCCACAGGCCCATTACCCCCAAGTGCTCCCACCCGATGATCGCCCCTTCGTGGAACGGGTCGAAAGCCTCACGGAACGGTCCGGCGAAGTGCTTCAACGGGAAGACATCGCCCAGGATGACCAGCCATTGCGGCGCATCATCCAGCGGGATGAAGATCCCCGAAACGAAGGCCATCGGCAGGAACACCCCGTTGGCGGCGGCGGGGGACGAGTCGGCGTTCCTGAGCGACGCGCACACCGCCAAGCCGAGCGCCGAGAACGTGGCGATCCCCACCACGAAGACCAGCAGGGCGCTGCCGAGGTTGTCCCACACCATCCGGAAGTCGAAGAAGGCCCACCCCAGGACGAACATCAGGCCCACCGACAGCACGGCCATCCACACCCCGGAGCCGATCCGGCCGGCCATGTATACCCAGGCGGGGAGCGGTGTGCCCCGGACCCGTTTGAGAATCCCCTGGTCCCGGGCGTAGGACACTCCGATCGCCAGGTTGCTGAACGATGAAGACACCGCGGCGAACACGGCCATGGCCGGGGCGAAGAACTGGGCGAAGCTATAGCCACTCCATTCTTGGTCCCCGAAGATGACGCTGAACAGCACCAGGAAGATGACCGGTAGCGCCAGGGTGAAGAAGGCGGCGGCCGGTGTCCGCCAGAAGAGGCGGTTGTTGTGGCGGATCTGACCCCAGACGAGGGACACGTAACGGGCGGGGCTCATGATGGCCGACCCCCGTTCTCGGTCTCGCCCACGATGTCGAGGTATACGTCCTCGAGGCTGGGCCGGGTCACTTCCAGGCCGGCCAACTCGACCCCCCGCTCCGTGGCCCAGGTCGTCAACTCGAGCAGATCGGTGGTCACCGAGGTGGATCGGTAGGTGACGGTGTGGCCGGTCATAACCGGTCCGCCCTCCAATCGAGGAAGCCGGTCCGCGCCTTCGGCGGTGAACGAGATGGTGCTGAAGGCCCGGCCCTCGCCCAGCGCGTCAGCCGTCCCTTCGGCAACTATGGAACCGCCGGACAGGACGATGATCCGATCCGCCAGGTGCTGGGCCTCGTCCAGGTAATGAGTGGTGAGAAGGATCGTCTTGCCGAGGCTGGTCAAGCCTTCGATCATCGCCCACGATTTGCGGCGCGCCGACGGATCGAACCCCGTGGTGGGCTCGTCCAGGAACACCAACTCGGGATCCCCGGCCAGTCCCAGTGCGAGATCGAGCCTGCGCTTCTGCCCGCCCGAGAGGGTCTTGATGCGGGCATCGGCCTTGCCGTCCAGCCCTACCAGGTTGATCAGTTCGTCCGTGGGCAGCCGGCGGGAATAGGACCGGGCGTAAACATCGATGGCCTCCCGGACCGTCAGCACCACCTCGATACCGGTCTCCTGGAGGACGATTCCGATCCGGTCGCGAAACTCCCTCCCGCCGGATGACGGATCGTGGCCCAGCACGCTGATCGTGCCGCCGTCCGCCCGCCGGTAGCCCTCCAGGATCTCCACCGCGGTGGTCTTGCCGGCGCCGTTCGGGCCGAGGATCGCCAGCACCTCACCCTCGTCGACCGTGAAGCTGACCCCCGCCAACGCGGTGACGGAGCCGTAGGTCTTGGTTAGGCCTTCGACACTGACTGCCGGGGGCACGATGGGAACCTCCCTATAGTTTGTAACACAAAGGAGTTTATATGGCGAATACCTCTGACGTCAAGTTGTCTGTAGAAAGAAGCGCCAACGTCACGGCGGACCGCTGGCCGGGGCCCGGTCGCCAAGACCGCTGCGTATCCGGGACAGACGATGGGACGGATGTCATAGGTGGCCAGGCCCGGCGTCGATCCGGGGACCTCTGCTTTTTCAGAGCAGCGCTCTACCGACTGAGCTACCTGGCCGCTGAGCTACGAGAACCGTCTCCGAGGAGGGTGCTGAAGTACGGGGATGGGCTGACCCCCGATTCCTCGATCTGCGATCTTCCAGCCGGCCATCGGCCAACTGGACACTCTTCAGTACCCTCCGAGCGGCTGGTTCTCGTGGCGGGGACGACGGGATTTGAACCCGCGACCTCCGGCTTGACAGGCCGGCGTGAACTCCAGGCTTCACCACGCCCCCGTACCGCCCACCAGGTTAACCCGCTCCCGCATGAGAAACCAGAGAACCGGGTGGAGACCGAAAGTATAGGGCCTCCCGAACCGTTCGCGACGGTCCTGTGCTACTGCGACTCCGGTCTCATTGGCTCAGTCGAGGGCCGAGGCCATCACCTCCAATAGGACGTCCACGTCATGGTCGTCCACGTCGAGATGGGTGACTATGCGGCAGGTTCGCTCATCCCGGGGTGAGATGAGCACGCCCGCCCGGCGGGCGGTCTCGATCAGCTCAGCTGAGCCTGGGCCGTCCGACGTCACCCGGAATATCACGATGTTCGTCTCCACCGGCGACACGCTCGCCACCCGGGCCATCCCGGACATGGCCGCCCCGATCCGGGCCGCCCGGGCATGGTCATCCGCCATCCGATCCACATGATGGTCGAGCGCGTAAAGGCCCATCGCGGCGAGGATGCCGGACTGGCGCATCGCCCCACCCCACTGCTGCTTCCATCGCCAGGCCCGATCGATGAAGTCCCGGCTGCCTGCCATCACCGCCCCGACCCCTGCGCCAAGACCCTTGGTCAGGTCGATCCAGGCGCTGTCCATCCCCTCGGCGAAACGAGCCGCCGGGACTCCGGTTGCCACCACCGCGTTCAGCAGGCGGGCGCCGTCCATGTGGGTGACGAGGCCCGCGCCGTGGGCCACCTCCGCCACCTCGTCTATGACCTCGATAGGCCAGATCGCCCCCCCGGCCAGGTTGGCGGTCTGCTCGATCGATACCAGCCGGGAGGGGGGCATGTACCGGGACTTGGGCCGGATGGCCCGAGCGACCTGCTCACCCGTGAACCTCCCGTGATCCCCGTCAAGCGGGTGGACCATGGCGCCGGCCAGAGCCGCCGGGCCACCCGACTCGTAGCCGATGATGTGGCTGCTCCAGTGCGCGATCACCTCATCGCCGGGATCTACGTGGACCTTGATGGCGATCTCGTTGCACATGGTGCCTGACGGCAGGAACAAGGCCGCCTCCTTGCCCAGCAACTCGGCAACGCGACTCTCCAGCCGGGAAGTGGTGGGGTCGGTGCCCAACTGCTCGTCTCCGACATCAGCGTCCAGGACCGTGGCCCGCATCCCCGCCGTCGGCTTGGTCTGGGTATCGGAGTGGAAGTTGTGCATCACGGCCTCCATAGATGGGTGCTGGGAACGTCCCGCGGCCGGGCGGCCCCTGACATGATCCCAGGCCTATTGGCCCCATATTCCTAACGCACTAGGAGAAAAAGGCATAACCCATTGGCAAAACACGGCCAGGGGCCTTGGTCCTACTGTCTGGTGACCACCTGGGCGCGTTCGGGGCCAACCGATATTCGGCTCACCGGAAGGCCGACCTGATCCTCGATGAACTCGATGTAGCGACGGGCCTGGCCGGGAAGGTCCCCGAAGCTCCGGATGCCCGTGATGTCCTCTTCCCAGCCCTCGAACTCCTCGTAGATAGGAGAGCAGTTGTAGAGAACCCGCTGCTGGCGAGGGAACTCGGAATAGGTGTCGCTCCCCGACCGGTAGCCGGTAGCAGCCCGGATCGTGTCGAAACCGGACAGGACGTCGAGCTTGGTGATGAAGAGCTCGGTGAGCGAGTTGACCCGGCGGGCATAGCGGAGGGCCACGAGGTCGAGCCAGCCGCATCGCCGGCGCCGTCCCGTCACCGTGCCGTACTCGCCGCCCACGTCCACCATGCGATCACCGGCTTCGTCCGACAGCTCGGTGGGGAAGGGACCGCTGCCGACCCGGGATATGTAGGCCTTGGCCACGCCCACAACCCGGTCCAGCACCTTGGGACCGACTCCGGTCCCGACCGCCGCTCCCCCGGCGGTTGGGGTGGAGGAGGTGACGAACGGGTAGGTGCCGTGGTCGATGTCGAGCAGGGTGCCCTGCGCCCCCTCGAAGAGCACGTCCTTCCCACCCGCCAGGGCCTCCCAGATCAGCAGGGAGGTGTCATCCACCATCGGCAGAAGCCGCTCTGCATAACGGAGGTACTCGTCCACGATCCCCGACGACTTCATCGGAAGCTGGTTGTAGACCCGGGTGAGGATCTTGTTCTTCTCGGTCAGGACGGTCTCCAGCTTGTCGGAGAAGATCGCCGGGTCGAACAGGTCCTGTACCCGGATTCCGGTGCGGGCGATCTTGTCGGTGTAGGCAGGCCCGATCCCCCTCTTGGTGGTCCCGATCCGGTTGCGACCCAGGTAGCGCTCCATGACCGTGTCCAGCTTGCGGTGGTAGGGCATGATCAGATGGGCGTTGCCCGAGATGCGAAGCCGTGACGGGTCGATACCCCGTTCCTCCAGCATGGACATCTCCGCCAGCAACACCTGGGGGTCGATAACCACCCCAGAGGCGATGACCGGCGTAACCCCCGGATACATGACCCCCGAAGGAACGAGTGATAGCGCGAAACGCTCCGAACCCACGACGATGGTGTGGCCGGCGTTGTTGCCGCCCTGGTAGCGGACCACGTAGTCGGCATCCCGGGCGAACAGGTCGGTCACCCGACCCTTGCCCTCGTCACCCCATTGGGCGCCCAGCACCACCGTTGCAGGCATGACCTAGGAGGGTACTGAAAGATGTCCGGTTGGCCCGATTTCGACGACGAAACCCCGGTCAGAGCGTCGCAGGCCAACCAATCCCCGTCTCTCTCAGCACCCTCCTACCACTACCCCGCGCAAACCGATGGCGCAGCTCTCGCTCCTGGCTCGCGCCACCACCACTTCGGACACATCGCAGCGAGAGTATCCCCAGGGGACGGACGTCTGTGAGGCGACATATGCTGGAGCGAGATGGCGAAGGCGAGGATCAGCAGGGAGGAACGGCGGCGGCGGCTGGTGAGGCGTCACCATCTCCTTCCCGATCATCCGGCCGCTTCGGGCACCGAGGCGGCCAGGCGCCTGGTTGGCCTGCATTCCAGCGATCCGACCACCGTCTTCCTCTCGGCCCGGGCCCGCGTGCCGGGGATCACTGTCACCGACCTCGAGCGGGAACTCTATGAACGGCCGAGCCTGTTCCGGGTGCTCGGGATGCGGCGCACCCTGTTCGCCGTTCCGGCCGAACAGGTACCGCTGCTCCGGCATGGCTGCGCGCTCAAGATGGCGCCGGCCGAACGGAGACGCCTGGTCGGCTACCTGGAGGGCCAGGACCTGGCGCGAGACGGCGAGGCCTGGGTCCGGAGAGTGTCGGATGCGACCGTGGAGGCCATTTCCAGGCGAGGCGAAGCGGCCGCCATGGAGCTTCGCGAGGACGTGCCCGAACTCAAGCTGACCCTCGAGTTCGGGAAGGGCAAGAAGTGGGGCGGGACGGTGGGGATCTCGACCCGGGTGCTCTTCCTCCTGGCCTGCGAAGGGCGGATCATCCGAGCCCGGCCCCGGGGATCCTGGATCAGCGGGCAGTACCGCTGGACCACTCCGGCAGGACTGATACCGCGTGGTGTCCGCGACCTCGACCCCGCCGAGGCGCGGGCGCGGATCCTGGAATTGTGGTTGCACGCCTACGGACCCGGGACGAAGGCTGACCTGAAGTGGTGGTCGGGATGGCCCCTCCGGGATGTGCGTGCTGCCCTCGGGTCGCTCGAAATCTCCGAGGTGGAGACTGACGAAGGACCCGCCCACGTCCTCGCGGACGACCTGGAACCAACCCCACCATCCGCGCCCCGAGCGGCCCTGCTGCCATCGCTCGACTCCACCATCATGGGATGGCGGGACCGGGACTGGTACCTGGGCGACCACGCCGGGCCGCTCTATGACCGCAACGGGAACGCCGGACCGACCGTGTGGTGGGACGGCAGGGTGGTCGGCGGATGGGCTCAGACCAGGGAAGGGCGCGTCTCCTACCGCCTGCTGGAAGACATCGGTGGAGAGGGCGAGGCCGATGTAGCCCGTGTCGCGGCGCATCTCGAGGACTGGATGGGTCCGACCCGGGTCACCCCCCGGTTCCGAACCCCGCTCGAGAGGGAGCTTGCCGGCTGATCCGGCACCGCCGAGCGGGCCCCACGTGCCCGGGATCGCGAAACCCCTTCTCAAAGGGCGGTGCCAGTGGTCTGTCTGTGGAACGGCGGTGTGGTATGGCGTCGGCAGCGGTGTTCCTCG
>VXRE01000165.1:0-347 GCA_009838635.1 Acidimicrobiia bacterium
ACGTGGATGTAACGGACGCCGATCCGCTCGGCGGGGAGGGTGATTTTATGAGTAACCGGAGGGTCGGGGTGGTGACCACCCCCGGCTACGGACACACCACGGGCCGTAGCCTGGCCTGGGCATACGTGGATCCCGGGCTCGACGTACCGGGAACCGGCCTCGACGTGCTGGTGCTGGGCACGCCGACTCCGGCAAGGGTTCTGGACGGTCCTGTCTGGGACCCCTACGCGGTCAGGCCTCGCCGATGAACCCCCGGGACCGCTCCCCGATCGACCCGGCCCGCGCCGAGTGCGTACGTCCCGGCTGACGGTATAGACGCACGGGGAGCCCGGGGCGGACCCCCGGAC
>VXRE01000165.1:357-8860 GCA_009838635.1 Acidimicrobiia bacterium
CTCCCCGATCGACCCGGCCCGCGCCGAGTCGATCCTGCCCGGCGGAGCGTTGGGCGCCAATGCGAACACGGTCGGCACCCGCTTCACCGTGGCGTCTGCGTCGGGTCCCTACATAACCGACACGGATGGCCACCGCTACCTGGACTACGTGACCGGCGCAGGAGCCCTCATCCTCGGGCACCAGCATCCGGCGGTAGTGGACGCCGTGGTCAGGCAGGCCGGTCGGACCATGCACCAGTACGGGGCCCTGACCGACGTGGCGATCGAACTGGCCGCCCAGCTGGTGGACGCGATCCCGTGCGCCGAGCGCATAGTCTTCGCCACCACCGGCTCAGAAGCCACGGCCTACTCGCTGCGTTTGGCGAGGGCGGTCACCGGCCGCGACCTGATCGTGAAGTTCGAAGGGGGGTTCCACGGCAACCACGACTACGCGGGGATCGCGGTCGCCGCCCCTACCACGGCCGACTACCCGACCGGCAGGCCGTTCACCGCCGGAACCCCCGGCGCGGTGCGCGACACCGTCCTGGTGGTCCCATACAACGACCTGGACGCTCTGGAGCGGCTGGTCACCCCCCTGGTGGACCGGGTGGCGGGGATCATCGTCGAGCCGGTACAACGGATCATCCCGCCCCTACCCGGGTTCCTCGCAGGGCTCCGGAGCTTCTGCGACCGCCAC
The DNA here is from genome assembly GCA_009838635.1 of Acidimicrobiia bacterium. Classification (GTDB taxonomy): domain Bacteria; phylum Actinomycetota; class Acidimicrobiia; order Spongiisociales; family Spongiisociaceae; genus Spongiisocius. The sequence continues at coordinate 1,034 of VXRE01000165.1, forward strand.
GGGTTGCTGCTGATCTTCGACGAGGTGGTTACCGGATTCCGCCTGTCCTATGGGGGCGCGCAGGGCTACTTCGGCGTGACGCCCGACCTGGCGGCGTTCGGCAAGATCATCGGAGGAGGGGGGACGCTGGCATGCGTTGCGGGCCGGGCTGACGTGGTCGACCGGACCAGCCCTCGTCTCAAGGGGACACCTCGCTACGTGTACACGTCGGGCACCTTCCACGGCAATCCCCTGGCGGCGGCGGCCGGGCTGGCCACCCTCGAAGTGCTCCGCCGACCGGGCTTCTACGAAGACCTGGCGGACCGGACCCGGCGCCTGTCCCGCCGGCTGACCCGGGTGCTCGCCGACCACGGCTGCCAGGCCCTGGTGGCGACGGCCGGCTCCCTGTGGCAGATCCTCCACATCGACCGACCCCCGGAACGCTACGCCGATCTGCTGGCCTCCGACCAGGCCGCCAACCTCCAGCTCGACCGGGCGCTCTTGGCCAACGGGATCAACGTGATACCCGGGCTGCGACGCTTCGTCAGCACGGCCCACTCGGATGACCACTTCGAGACAACCGCCGTGGCCCTGGACGGCGCCTGCCGGGAGTCGGGCGGAAGCGATAGCCGGGAGGCCGGGCCGGGAACCGGGAGCACGGCAGGCGGCTCGGCGCCGGGTACGCCAAGCGGGCGGCATCCATGAAGATCGTCCGGATCTCGGTCTTCGGGTTGACGCTGCCCCTGCGGCGGCCCTACGAGCTGCAAGGAGGACGCCTCCGCTTCGAGCAACTCGATTCGACACTCGTCAGGCTCGACACCGACCAAGGGGTAAGCGGCTGGGGTGAAGCATGCCCCTGGGGATCTACGTACCTTCCCGCGTTCCCGAGGGGCATACGCGCCGGAATCGAAGAGCTCGCGCCGGGTCTACTCGGGCAGGACCCCCGCCGCACCGACGTGGTCAACACCATGATGGACACCGCTCTGCCAGGACACCCGTACGTGAAGTCGGCCATCGACATCGCCTGCTGGGACATCCTCGGTAAGGCCACCGGCCTGCCCGTCTGTGACCTGCTGGGAGGCCGGAGGGCCGGGGACGTGACCATCCAATCCTCCATCCCCACAGACGATCCCACGGACATGTTGCGGACCATCGAGCGCTACCACTCCAAGGGCTACACGATCCACTCGGCCAAGGTGGGGTCAGGCGTGGCGGCGGACATCGAACGGATCGAGTACCTGGCGGAGCGGATGCCGGCAGGTAGCTCCCTCACCGTCGACGCCAACCGGGCCTGGACTCCCGACCAGGCCATCCGGGTGATGCGAGCAACCGAGGCGGTCGACGCCTACTTCGAACAGCCCTGCGAGACCTACGAGGAGTGCCTCCAGGTCCGCCGCTCCACCCGTCAACCGATACTCCTCGACGAGATCATCCACACGTACGGCGACCTGGTACGAGCCCACCATGATCAGGCGTGCGAGGGAATCGGGCTCAAGCCGAACCGAGTGGGCGGGCTCACCAAGTCCAGGCGCATCCGTGACTTCTGCGTCCAGGTGGGTCTGAGGCTGAACATCGAGGACACGGGCGGAACCGCCCTAGCCGACACCGCCGCCGTTCATCTCGCCCAAGCCACACCTGCCCGCTACCGGCGCGGCACCTGGTTCTGCCACGAGATGATCAGTGTGGATCCGATCATCGGAGGAGCACGCAACCTCGGCGGTGTCACCCGCGCGCCCGACGCTCCCGGTCTCGGAGCGGAACCCGATCCTGGAGCTCTAGGAGACCCGTCGCTGGTTGTCGGTCACAGATGACCGGCCCCGGACTGGCTCCGCCGGACAGTCCTAGGATGCGGCACCCGTCGTGTCCGACATGACTCTGGGTGCGCTCTCGACCGCTGCCGGCCACCCATGATCGAACACGCAAAGCCTGCGCCCGATAGATAGAATCGTTCCGTATCGTAAGAAGGTTCCGCATCGTGGAACCGGAAGGGCTCAGGGAAGGCAGAGGAGGCAGGAATGAGCGACTTCCCGTCCAGCGCCCGAGTGGTCGTGATCGGCGCCGGCATCGTCGGGAACTCCGTGGTCAAGCACCTCGCCGCGCTCGGCTGGCGCGAAATCGTCCAACTCGACAAGGGCCCCCTCCCCAACCCGGGAGGCTCCACCGGCCACGCCTCCAACTTCATCTACCCGGTGGACCACAACAAGGAGATGGCCCACCTCACCCTCGACAGCCAGGAACAGTACGAGGAGATGGGCGTGAGCGTCACGTCGGGAGGGTTGGAGGTCGCCAGGACGGAAGCCCGCATGCACGAGTTGAACCGCCGCATGACCTCGGCCAAGTCCTGGGACATCGACAGCCGGCTGGTGACCCGGGAGGAGATCGAGGAGCTCGTACCTTTCATCGACGTCGACGTGGTCCTGGGCGGCTGGTTCTCGCCCACCGTGTCCGTGGTGGACTCGTTGCGGGCAGGAACCCTCATGCGGGAGTACGCCCAGGAACTGGGCGCCCTGTCGGTACATCCCGTGACCGAGGTCTTGGACATCGAGACGGATCGGGGCCGGATCAGCGCGGTGGTCACCAACAAGGGAAGGATCGCCTGCGAGTACGTGGTGATCGCGTGCGGCGTCTGGTCTCCGCGCCTGGCACGGATGGCGGGCGCCTCCATCCCCCTGACTCCCGCCGTCCACCAGATGATCGACGTGGGCCCGCTAGAGATCCTGTCGGCCACCAACAGCGAGATCGGGTATCCCATAGTCCGCGATATGGACACGTTCTGCTACGAGCGCCAGACGGGGGGGTCCATGGAGGTCGGTTCGTACGCCCACCGGCCGATCTTCCACCACCCGGACACCATCCCGTCCATCGAAGAGGCCCGGCTGTCGCCCACCGAACTGCCCCTGACCATGGACGACTTCGACCCTCAGCTCGAGCAGGCGGTCGAGCTGATGCCCTTCCTGGGCGACGCCGAGATCAAGTACGGCATCAACGGACTGCTCTCGTTGACCCCGGACGCCATGCCGTTGGTGGGTGAGACGCCTGAGGTCAAGAACCTGTGGTCGTGCGCCGCCATCTGGATCAAGGAAGGTCCCGGCACCGGTCGGGCGCTGGCCGAGTGGATGACCCAGGGCTACCCCGAGATCGACCCGCACGCCTCCGACATCGCCCGCTTCTACCCCTACATGAAGACGGAGGGCCACATCCTGGCCAGGTGCGCGGAGCACTTCAACAAGACCTACGGCATCGTCCACCCGCGGGAGCAGTGGGACAGCCGGCGTAACAGCCGGGTCAGCACCCTTCACGCCACCACCTCGGCGCTGGGCGCGGTGTACTTCGAAGCCGGCGGATGGGAACGGCCCCATTGGTACGAGTCGAACGCTCCCCTGCTCGAGGAGTACGGCGACCGGATACCCGAACGCCCCCACGAGTGGGACCGCGGCTGGTGGTCGCCCATCCAGAACGCCGAGCACCTCGCCCTTCGAGACCGGGTGGGCATGATCGACCTGACCGCTTTCGCCATCTTCGACATCACCGGCTCCGGCGCTCTCCAGTTCGTCCAGTACATGACCGTGAACCAGGTGGACCGCCCGGTCGGAAGCGGCATCTACACACCCTTGCTCACCGAGGAGGGCGGGTTCCGCTCCGACCTGACCATCCTGCGCATGGGAGAGGACCATTTCCGGGTCATAACAGGCGGTTTCGACGGCGCCCGCGACGCCTACTGGTTCCGGAAATGGCTGCCGGACAGCGACTGCGTCACCTTCACCGACATGACCTCTTCCATGTCGACCATCGGCGTCTGGGGTCCCAACGCCAGGCGCCTGGTCGAGCGGGTCACCGATGACGACGTCACCCATGAGGGGTTCCCGTACGGAACCTGGAAGCACGCCACCATCGGCTCGATCCCCGTCACCATGTTCCGGATCTCCTACGTGGGCGAGCTCGGCTGGGAGGTGTACACCGCCATGGAGCACGCCCCCATGTTGTGGGAGACGCTCTGGGAGGCCGGGCAGGACCTGGGAGTGGTGCCGGTGGGCGCCGGCGTCTACGGAACCACCGGCCGCCTGGAGAAGGGCTACCGGCTGATGGGCGCCGAGCTCGAGTCCGAGTACAACCCGGTGGAAGCCGGCCTGGCCCGGCGCCTGGTGAAGAAGGCCGACTTCGTGGGCAAGGAGGCCTACCTGAAGGCTCGGGAGGAGGAAGCCGCCGCGGTGTGCTGCACCCTGACCCTGGAGAGCTACGTGTCCACATCAGGAGTCGCCCGGTTCCCGATGGGCGGGAACGAGCCGATCCTCACCCAGGAAGGTGACCGGATCGTGGACCGCAAGGGTCGGGTCTCGAGGGTGACCTCGGCCGGGGCGTCGCCGTCCCTCGACACGTACCTGTTCCTGGGCTACCTGCCGCCCGAGTTCGCCCACGAGGGCCGTAGTCTCCAGATCATGTACCAGAACGAGCTGTTCCCGGTGAAGGTGGCCCGGGTCGGCTCCAGACCGCTGTTCGATCCGGACGACAGCCGGATGAAGAGCTGAGAGTGGCAGTTCGGGGTCAAGCGAGGTTCTGAAGTGCGGATTCTGGTCTGCGTCAAGAGGGTTCCGGCCCCGGGGGCGAAGATAGTCCTGACTCCCGACGCCCAGGACATCGACGCCTCGTTGCTGGGCTTCGCGATCAGTCCCCACGAGGAGTGCGCGGTCGAGGAGGCGGTCCGGATCGTGGAACGGGAGGGCGGGTCGGTAACCGTCCTAACGCTGGGTCCGCCCGAGGCCGAGGAGCAGCTGCGGGCGGCGGTGGCGGTCGGCGCCACCTCGATGGTCCTGCTGCCGAGCGACATCCCCGACTGGGACCCGGTTTCCACGTCCGCAGCCCTGGTCTCGGCCATTGCCCGGCTGGAGGAGGAGCAGGGCGAGCCGTTCGGCCTCGTCATGTTCGGCAACGAATCGGCCGACTCCGGCGGCTTCCAGGTGGGCATCCGGGCGGCTCGATCCCTTGGACGCCCGATGGTGACCGGCATCAAGGGCATCGACGCCGAGGGGGATTCGATCGCCGCCCGTCGCGAGACCCCATCCGGCTGGGAGTTGTACCGCCTGCCGTTGCCGGCGGTGGTCGGGGTCAAGGAGGGGATCAACCTGCCCCGCTACCCGACGTTGAAGGGCCGCATGGCGGCTCGCCGGGCGCCGGTGGAGACCATGGAGCCCGTTGCCGGCTCGAGCGGCCAGTCGAAAGTGATGCTGATGACCCCGCCCGATGCGGGATCGGCGGTCGAGATTCTCGGCGAGGGCCCGGAAGCTGTACCGGCCATCGTGGACATCATGGAAAGCCTGGGTCTGGTATGAGCTTCCTCTACCTGGTCGAGCATGATCGGGGCCGGATCGACGAGACCACTCTCGGTGGGATCACCGGCGCCCGGATATTGGCGGAGAGCCTCGGCGCCGAGCTCCACGCGGTGGTGATCGGTGCCGGTGCGGCCTCGGCCGCCGGCGGCCTCGACGCCTACGGCGCTGAACAGGTCCACTTGGTCAGCCACCCTCTCCTGACCGACTACGGCCCGGATGCGTGGGGGGAGAGCCTCTTCCAGTTGGCCGGGTCGGTGGGCGCCGGTGCGGTGATCGCCACGGGAACCGACCGTGGCAACGAGGTGATGGCCCAGGTCGGCGCCCGTGCGGATCTGGCCATGGTGGCGAACTGCCTGGAGATCGAGCCGGACGGCGACGACTGGTTGATGACGCGGGTCCGGTGGGGCGGAAGCCTCCACGAGCGGGCCCGGTTGTCGGCGCCCGTCAAGCTGGTCACCCTCGCTCCCCACAGCACGGAAGCCGCGGCCACCGGCCAGCCCGCAGCCGGAACAGTCGCGGAGTTCACTCCCGAGTTGGGCGAGTCCGACACCGTGACCATGGTGGTGGACCGGGTGACCGTCTCGGAGGGCATAACCCTCGCCACCGCCCCGGTGGTCGTCAGCGGCGGGCGCGGGGTCGGGAGCGCAGAGGCCTTCGACATCATCGAGGAGCTGGCGGGCCTGCTGGGAGGAGCGGTGGGTTGCTCCCGGGTTGTCACCAACAACGGCTGGAAGAACCACAAGTTCCAGGTGGGCCAGACCGGCACCGTGGTCGCGCCCGACCTCTACGTCGCCTGCGGCATCTCCGGCGCAATCCAGCATTGGGTGGGAATGATGAACGCCAAGAACGTCCTGGCCATCAACATCGACCGCGACGCGCCCATGGTCACCAAGGCCGACTGGGCCGTGATAGCCGACCTTCATCAAGTCGTGCCGGCCATATCGGCCGAGATCACCCGCCGCCGCACCCTGGCCGCCGAGTCCGGCTAGGAACCGGCCTCTAGACAGACCGGTCCTTCGCGGAGGACGACCGGAGGAACGCGGGTGAGGTCGACAACGGTCGACGCCTCGCCTCCCTGCCGCTCCCCCTCCAGGTACACGGGCACCTGACCGCCGAAGAGCGCCCGGGCCTCGACGCTGTCCAGCGCGGGCGCCGAACCGCTCGGGTTGGCGCTCGTAACCGCCAGGGGACCGGATCCCGCCAGCAAGCTCCTCAGGAGATTGTGATCCGGGACCCGCACCGCCAGCGTGCCCCGTTCGTGGTCGCCGACGCCGGCCGCCAATGACACCCTGGTACGCAATACGGCAGTTAGCGGCCCCGGCCAGTGGGGTTCGACGAGCCGCCTGTCCGCCTCGGCCCAATCCACGAGCCCTTCGACCTGATCGAACGAGGCCGCCAGCACGGCCAGTGGCAACTGCCACCCACGCCCCTTGATCCGGAAGAGTGACCGCACCGCCTCCTCGTTGGCAGGATCGACCGCCAGGCCGTAGACGGTGTCCGTGGGCACCCCTACCACCTGGCCGGTCCGCAGCGCTACCAGCGCCGCTTCGAGGCTCATGCGGTGATCCGGGCGATCAGGAACCGATCCCGACCGGCCAGGTCGGGGAGGATGCTCGCCTCCCACGGCGGGCCCCTGAACGCCCAGCGAATCTTGGCGCCCTGCCGGTCGCCTATCTCGGCGCCCAGACCGCCACCGGGCGCCCACCACTCGGGCGCCTCCGATGCGAGGTACCGGAATGTGTGGAGGCCGTCCCCTGCCGCCAGGGCCAGGCGGGGCTCGTAGTCCCGCACCTCGGGAGGCAGCTCGAGCCACTCCGAGTCCGAGACGTAGGGGGGATTGGTGACGATCAGATCGACCTCGCCGCGTAGGGACGGATGGAGTGCGTCGAGACGATCTCCCAGGCAGAACTCGGCTTCCACCTGGAGGAGGGCGGCGTTGAGCCGGGCCAGATCGAGGGCGTCATCGCTGATGTCGGTTGCTATGACGCGCGCCGACGGTCGCTCGTGGGCGATGCCGATCGCCAGGCATCCGGACCCGGTGCCCATGTCGACGACGGTGCAGGCCCCGTCGGGAACCAGGTCAAGGGTTTTCTCCCATAGCTGCTCCGTCTCGGGCCGGGGAATAAGGACCCGGTCGTCCACCAGAAGCTCCAAGGGCCCGAACTGCACCGTTCCCTCCAGGTACTGGAGCGGCATCCCGGCCGAGCGTTGCTCCACCAGCCGGTAGAACATTTTCACCGTGGACCGATCGATCACCATGCCACCCAGCAGCTCGGCGCGAGGTCTGCCGGTGATGGCTGCCAGCAGCCGCACCACCTCATGGGCGGGCAAGCTGCAGCTCCCGATCAGGAGTCTGGAGTTGACACCGCCGACCGGCAACCGCCCGTGGTCATTTGCTGCTCTCAGCCCCGGCAGGCCCACAGATCCCAGCACCAGCGGCACCCTCTAGTGGTCTGTCTGTGGAACGGCGGTGTGGTATGGCGTCGGCAGCGGTGTTCCTCGCAAGGCCCGCTGACGAAGG
>VXRE01000098.1 GCA_009838635.1 Acidimicrobiia bacterium
TAGTTGCTAGTTGCTAGTTGCTAGTTGCTAGTTGCTAGTTGCTAGTTGCTAGTTGTATTTTTAATGTATAAAGTTTGTACAGTTGACCCGACTGTGAGCTTGGTGGCGACATCGCAAACTATGTGGTTGAAGTGGCCTGATCCGCGGTGTGGGGCATGAACAATCTGGGCTGATTGCTACTGGCTAGTCAACAACTAGATAGCTAAAAACTAGTAACTACCGACTAGAGACTAGGAAGGTTCTGGGATCAGCAGCACGGGCAGGCTCGACCTGGCGGTCACTGTCATGGACACGCTGGTCCAGGACATTTCATCGAACAGGCGCCGGGTGGCGCCCATCACGATGGCGTCGGCGCCCACCCGCTCGGCGATGTCGATGATGGCCTGCGCCACGTCGTCCGCCTCCACGAACAGTGTCGCCGTCTCGACATCTCGAAGCCTCAGCGCCGCCACCACCGGAGCCACGATCTTCGCGCCCCGCTCCTGTATGTACCGGTCGGCCTCCCGGGCGGCGCGGTCACGGTCGGTCGGGCCCGCCGGAGCGTCGAAGGGCTGCCACGAGCCGTCCTCGAGTTCATCGAGAAACTCGGCGGGGGCCTGGGTCACGTTCATAACGGTGGCGTTGCCCTGGGTGCCCACCAGCAACTCCACGAAGTCGGCGACCGGCCCCGGCGGTAGTACCCCGGCCGTAGCGATCAGCACGTCCATAGGGGCAAATCTACAGGCAGACCACAGGCTACGGCCGCATAAGCCCGCCCAAAGTGCGCATCATCCTGCTCGAGCGCAGTGTGCTCCCGGGTTGGGGTCGGTCACGGTGGCGCAACGTCGTCCAGGCGGGTCACCCTGACGTCCACATCCAGGCCGGAGTTGGCGCCTCCCTCCACCACCCCTCGGGTTGGCGGGACATCGCGGTAGTCCCGGCCAACCGCCGTCCGCACGTAGCGGTGGTCGGTAAGGGTCCGGTTGGTCGGGTCGAACTCAACCCATCCGAGTTGCGGGAGCCGGCATTCGACCCAGGCATGGGTTGCGGTGCTGGCCGGTCCCGCCCCGTCAGCCGGAGCATCCTCGACGTAGAGGTAGCCGGACACGTAGCGCGTGGGTACACCCCATGATCGGGCGATCGCGATCATGACGTGGGCATAGTCCTGGCACACCCCTTGCCGGGTCGCCAGGATCTCGTCTATGGGCGAGTCCACCGATGTCGATCCCGCCACGTACTCGAAGTTGTCGTTCAAGGTCGACGCGAGCGCCGCCAGATCGGTCAGCGGGTCGGACCCCGGCCCGATTCCTGTCTCGGAAACGAACTCGGTAAGGGCCGGAGTGGGACCGGTGCGGGGACTCGGGTGGGTGAATTGCCAGAGGTCCAGGTCGGTGGTCCAGAAGCGCACCACCTCCCACGCCTCCGGCTCCAGGCTCTGCGGCAGGGACGGCGGGGGCGCTACCTCGACGGTGGAGACCGATACCACCTCGAGGGTGTCGTGCGACTCGTTCACGGTGAGGACGTGGCGGGTGTTGCCGAACGGGTCGACCTCGGTGGTCAGCCGCCCCGGTGGGGAAGTGGTGATCCCGAACTCCAGCACCTGCTGGCGGGCGCCGTCGAGCGGCCGGAGGCAGAGCGACATGGTGCATCTTCGGACCGGCGAGCTGTAGGCGAACCTGGTGAGGTGCTCGATCCGGTAGCGAGCCGCACCAGCCGGGCCCGCAGCCGGGAGGCTCACTGGTCGAACTGGCCGAGGCGAGGCGGCCGGGCCATCACGGGATAGTCGAAGTAGGTCTCGGTCACCAGATCGTGGAGCCGCCGGATGGCGTCCCTGAACTCGGCGAACAGGCCTTCGGGATCGGCCGTCCCGGGCCAGGCGGAACGAAGCAGGTCCGACAGGTGGTCCGCCTGGGTCCGGGCCTGGGAGGTGGCGGTGCGGTCGGGACCCTGTCCGATCGCCGACAACTCCCGATGCAGTCCCAGCACCGACATGCTCAGCGAGTCGGGAAGTTGCGGATTGGAGACGATCAGCTCGAGCACCCGGTTGGGATCGACCTCCAGGCCGTCGCCCTGCTGGTATGCCTCGAACGCATGAAGCAGCCGGAGCAGGCTGGTCCAGTAGGCATCGGCGGGAACATCGAACAGCCGCACCGCGGCGATCTGGGCGCTGAGTAGCGAGGCCACCAGCTCGGCCCGTTCCAGCAAGCTGCCCATCCGGATAAAATGCCAGCCCTGGTCCCGGTACATGGTGGAGGAACTGACGCCCCGGAAGGTGTCGATGTCCGCCTCGACTGCGGCATAGAACTGCTCGGGCGTCGACGCCCAGATGTTCTGGATCTCGATGTCGCGGAGACGCAGGTATGGCCGGTTGAGGGATGTCCACATCTGCGCCGAGATGCGGTGGCGCACCTGGCGGGCGTTCTCTCGAGCCTGGGCGAAACAGTTCCTGATGGAGTCGGGAGTAGTGGGTTCGAAGGTGAGGTCGTCGGCCAGGGTGAAGGAGTCGGCCAGGGTGTATTGCTCGTCGGCCTCGGTGTCGAGGGGCCCAGGGTGCGGTTGCCTCCCCAGCGCGCCATAGATCCGGTGCCAGCCGAAGTAGATGTCACGAACCGGGCTGTCCACGAGTGACTCCGTCTGCTGGCGCATCAGCCGGGCCAGATGGGCCGCCCTCTCCAGGTACCGGCCGATCCAGTAGAGGCTCTCGGCGCTACGGGCCAGCATCAGTGGCAGACCACTCTGGCGTTTGCCTGTGGGGCGGACGGATTGTCATGCAGACAGACCACTTACTCCGCCTCCTCCAGTACCCAGAAGTCCTTGGCGCCGCCCCCCTGGCTGGAGTTGACCACCAGGCTCCCCTTGCGCAGCGCGATCCGGCAGAACGCCCCCGGCACGATGCGGGTCTCGCTTCCCGACAGGATGAAGGGCCGCAGGTCTACGTGGCGGGGCTCGAGGCGGCCGTCGATGAGGCAGGGCGCCCGGGACAGGGCCAGCGTGGGCTGGGCGACGAAGCCGGCCGGATCCTCCCGGAGCAGGGAGGCGAACCGGTTGCGTTCCTCGGCGTCCGCATGAGGGCCGACCAGCATCCCGTAGCCGCCGGACTCGCCCACCCGCTTGACCACCAGATGCTCCAGGTTGTCCAGGGTGTACTCCAGATCCTCGGGGCGGCGGCACAGGTAGGTGTCGACGTTGGGGATGATCGGCTCCTCCGCCAGGTAGTAGCGGATCATGTCGGGGACGAAGGCATACACGCTCTTGTCGTCGGCGACCCCCGTGCCCGGAGCGTTGACCACCGACACGTTGCCCAACCGAGCGGCATGGAGCAGGCCGGGAGCGCCCAGCAGCGAGTCCGGGCGGAACACGAGCGGGTCCAGGAAGTCGTCGTCGATCCGGCGGTAGATGACGTCCACCCGTCGCAGACCCGTGGTGGTGCGCATGTAGACGTAACCGTCCTCAACCACCAGGTCCCGGCCCTCCACCAACTCGGCGCCGATCTGGCGGGCCAGGAACATGTGCTCGTAGAAGGCCGAGTTGTAGACGCCGGGGGTGATCAGGGCGAGTGTCGGGTCGTCGCAGCCTTCGGGCGCCATCTCGCGGAGGGTCTGGCGTAGGACGAGTCCGTAGTTCTCCACGGCGCCCACCCGGGAGCGCCGGTAGAGGCGGCGCATGGCCGACTTGGTGGCCTTGCGGATGGCGATCATGTACGAGACACCCGAGGGAACCCGCAGGTTGTCCTCGAGAACCCGGAAGCCGTCCACCGTCCGGACCAGGTCGGTGCCGCAGACAGCCACCCATATTCCCCTCGGGGCTTCGAATCCCCGCATCTCGACCCGGTACTGGGGGCAGCCGAAGATCATGTCCGGTGGAATGACTCCGTCGGTGACGATCCGGGCCGGGCCGTATATGTCCCGGAGGAAAGCGTTGAGAGCGGCCAGGCGCTGCTCGAGTCCCCTTGCCAGGCCTCGCCATTCCGAGCCCCCCATCACTCTCGGGATGCAGTCGATCGGGATGATGCGCTCGTCGGCCTCGTCGTCGCCGTAGACGGTGAAGGTGATGCCCTCGTGGGTGAATGACCGGGTGACCCACTCGCCGACCGCGTTCATGTACTCGTCAGGAGCCTCCAGGAGAGTCTCGTACAGGTCCCTGCCATGGGGGCGGGGCGTCCCGTCGTTCAGGAACAGCTCGTCATAGATGCCCGCGTCGAGGTCGTAGTCGTGGAACTTCATGCCGTCGAACCCGGCGTGGGCGCCGGTGCCGATCACCCCTCTCCAACGGTTGGTTCGTTGCCTGCCGGCCACCCTCGTTCGGATCGATTGACCGGTGCCGGAATCATACTGAACACGGAACCGGACGACTCGGGCAGGGTGTAACGTGGACTCGAGGTCGGATCTAGGAGGAACTTGGTAGAGGCGGCATTGATCAACCGGGTCACCTGGATGATCCCCAATGCCCTGGCCTTGGTGGGCTCCCGGGCGGGCGACGAATGGAACGGCATGACCACCTCCTGGATCACCCAGCTGTCGATGGAGCCGGTGATGATCGGGATCGGGGTGGACAACAAGGCCGTGACCCATCGGCTGATCTCCGCCGGGGGTTCCTTCAGCGTCAACCTGTGGTCACCGGATGATCGGAGGGTGTTCGTCAAGTTCTCGAAACCCGCCACCAAGGAGGGGATGACCCTCAACGGTCGAGTGATACGGGAGGGGGTCACCGGGGTTCCGATCTTCGAGGATGCCATCGCCTGGATGGAGTGCGAAGTCAGGCGGGCGATCGACTTCGGGACACATACGCTGTTCGCCGGCGAACTGGTGGACGCGGGCGTGATGGACCAGCCGGGGAGGGCCGCCTGGATGGGCGACACGCGCATGAAATACGGCGGTGTGAAGCGGGGCGGCCACTGATGGGCCGGCCCGGCCCGGGCAGCTGACGCATGGAGGCGAGCCTCGACGGGCGGGTGGCGGTCATCACCGGCGCGTCGCGGGGGATCGGCGAAGCCATCGCGGCGGCCATGCTGGCGGCGGGTGCCCGCGGCGTGGTGATAACCAGCCGCAAGCCCGAGAACATCGCGGGCGCGGCCGACCGGCTCGGCGAAGCGGACCGGGTGGCGGCGGTGGTGGCCCGATCGGATACCGAGGAGGGAGCGGCCACGGCCGTAGGCGCCGCCATCGAGCGCTTCGGGTCCTGCGACGTACTGGTCAACAATGCCGCCACCAATCCTGCCTACGGGCCGCTCATGGACGTGGACCTGGGCGCCGTCAGGCGGACCTGGGAGATCAACCTCGAGGGCCCGCTCGTCTACGCACGGGCCGTTTGGGCGGCCGGGATGCGCGACCACGGAGGGGTGATCTGCAACATCGCCTCCGTCGGTGGCCGGCTGCCGGGGCGGGGCATGGGCGCCTACAACATCTCCAAGGCCGGGCTCATCTACATGACCCGGCACCTGGCATACGAGTTGGCGCCCACCGTTCGCGTGGTAGGCGTGGCGCCGGGGGTGGTGAGGACCCGCCTGTCGAGGGTGCTCTGGGAGGACGAGGAGCGGGGTGCGGCCCTGCATCCGCTGGGACGCATCGGCGAGCCCATGGACGTGGCGTCGGCTGTGGTCTTCCTGTGCTCCGACCAGGCATCCTGGGTGACCGGAGTGACCCTCGACGTGGACGGCGGGATCGCCCGCTCCTCCCCCTACGTGTAACGGGGCCGGTTGCCCGGACGCCGGCAGACCGCTAGGCGGGCAGCCGCCGGGAGGGTTAGCTTTCTCCGGTGATGATGAGGTAGTCGGGGTGGTCGCCGGTGGAACGGACCGTGATGCTGTAGCCGCCTACCGAGATGCTCTCGCCGTCGCTGAGCAGCGGATAGTCCCTGAAGTGGAGGATGGGGTAGGGGTTGTCGGAAGGTCCGATCACCCGGATGGGCATCTGTCCCCAGGAGCGGGCGGCGTTCACGACGTAGACGAGCACGCCGCCGCCGGCCAGGGTGGGGAGAGTGGTAGTGGCGCCGTCTTCATACCGGTACTCGTGCCCGCCGTCGAAGCCGATCCGGCGGCGGCTCTCGATGATCACGATCTCCGTGTCCGAGAGTGGGATGCCGACCATAGCGGTCCCGAAGCCGGGCGAGGCGACCGGCTGTAGGGCAACGGTGACGGCCTTCCCGGTCTCGACACTGGTGAGGCAGCGGACCTGGCCGGGCTGGAGCCAACCGAGTTGCCATCGGCTCCACGCCAGCATCTCCCGGGCCTGCAGATCATATGCGTGGGCGGTGTGGCGACGTCCATCCGGAAGACGTATCTCATGGGCTAGGCGCGGGTCGGCGCCGCCGGCGAGAAAGTTGGCCCAGAGACCCATCAGGCCGATCTGGTTGGCCACCCACCTTCTCCCAGGGGGTGGTGTGGGATGGTCGCGTAAGGAACTGTCCGAGGGATACAGGTCCAGCAGACCGAGCATGTGCGCCAGTTCATGTGCGGCGACCAAACCCCACTCCAGAGGTTGGCGCGGCTCGGGCACGGACAGGAAGTTGATCCGCACCCTGGAGAGGGAGCCCTCATCCGTTCGGATTGTCCCCGTGGCGAGCCCGTTACCGAAGTGTGAACTGGGCAGCACCACCATCAGGGCGTCGTGATCGGTGAAGTCGAACTCCGGGTCAGCGAGCCTTATCGCCTCCGCGTCAGGGTCGAGCGGGTTTGCCAGCGTCAGAGCCGGTGAGGTTCCGAGATAGTTTCGGTAGCCGTGCGGCGCCCGTAGCCACCGGTGCAAAGGTGTGAACTCCAGCTTGAGATTGCCGTAGCTAGCCGTTTCAACATATCTCGCGATGTAGGGCAGGCCCAGATCCGCCTCTTGCCGCGTAGTGTGGGAGGCCTGGGCGTCAGGGAAGTCCAGGAACAGCACCGCCACCCGGAGGACGCCTGTCGAGGGGATTCGACTTCGAAGCGGGAATCCGGCGGGACCGGGTGGACGGCACGAATCAGGATCAGGTTGGCCACGGCTGACGTACTGGTACACCTCTGAAGGCGTCCGGACTACCGCGGAGGGCGGAGTACGCCCGTCTTGTCCCGCCTGCTTGCCCCAGCAGGTGATGGCTCCGCCTGCATGCAGCCCGCACGAATGGCGGTCCCCCAGGGCGATGGCATTGAACTCCCCTGGCGGAGGGCTGGCCCTACCGTGTTCGTCGAAGCCCCAGCAGACCACCGAACCGTCGACGGTGATCCCGCAGGTGTGCTGCCAGCCGGCGGCTACAGCGCGGAAGCGCTTGGCAGGGGTAGCGCCTTGGCCGGCGTGGTCGGCGCCCCAGCAAACGCCGACGCCATCGGTGCGCACGCCGCACGAGTACCAGTTGCCGGCCGCGACGGTGAGGAACCGTCCAGGTGGCGGGTCGACCTGGCCATCGTTGTCGGCGCCCCAGCAGGTCAGGGTCCGGTCGGAGTGGCGTAGCCCGCACGTATGCCATTCCCCGGCCGAGACGGCGGCGAATGCGCCGGGTGGCGGGTCGGCCTGGCCGGCGTGGTTGGAGCCCCAACAAGCGACGCTCCGGTCGGTCCGGATGGCGCACGAATGGTCGCCCCCGGCGGTGACCGCGATGAACCTCCCCTCCGGAGCTCCGGTCGCTCCCCAGCCGTCCCAACCCCAGCAGACGATCTCCTGGCGGGCGTCGATGCCGCAGGTATGGCTCCGACCGGCGGCCAACGCCACGAACTCCCCGTCCGGTTGTGCCGCCTGGCCCTTAGCGTTGTCCCCCCAGCAGGTCACCGTGCGATCTCTGCGTATGCCGCAGGAGTGATCCCAACCGACCGCTACCGCGGTGAAGTCACCCTCGTCGGGTGGTATGAGGGCGCCGGCGTCCCCGGACGGGATGGCGCCGACAAACCGGAGAGCGCGGGTCAGGAAGGTGGCCATCTGCGCTCGGGTGGTGGCCTGTCCAGGGCAGTAGCGGGCCGGATCGACGGCGCACCCGGACGTGATGCCGGCCGCGGCCAGGGAGTTTATGTCCGACAGGTGAGCGGCGCCCTGCCCGACGTCGGTGAACCCCGCGTCCGGCACGGACGGCAGCCGGAACGCGCGGGTCAGGAAGGTGGCCATCTGCCCACGGGTGACCGGAGAGTCGGGACAGAAGCGGGCCGGCTCCACCTCGCATCCCTTGGTGATTCCCAGATCTGCGAGGCGTTCCACATGGACCGCCCACCACGCACCGTCGTCGACGTCGGCGAACCGTGACCGCTCGATGGGCTCCGGGTCGGCGGCGTCCAGCGCCCGGACCAGCCAGACCGCCATCACCCAGCGCGGGATGGGCAGATCGGGACAGAACCGGCGGGGTGCGCACTCCGTTCCCTCGAACACTCCCCTCTCAGCCAGGATCTCCACGCTATCCCGATGCACACCCGCCCCGGCGATATCGAAGAACGGCTCGGTGGCCGCTGAGTTCGCATCCTCACCGGTTCCGGACAGCAACTCCCCGTGTTCCGGGGCGGGGGTCGGGCTCGCCGGACTCGGAAGCAAGCCCCCGACCATCAGCAACACCGCGAACAGAACCAGAGGGCCGCGGGCTCGCCTTCTGCGCAGACACCCGGCTCGATTACTGCGCCTGCCCACGTCACCTGCCACCCGACGGAGGGTACCCGGACCCTGACCACCGCCCATGACGCCCCGAACCTGAGGATCAGGACACCATCCATGACGTTCTGAACCTGAGGATCAGGGCACCGTCTATGACGTTCTGAACCTGAGGATCAGGGCACCATATATGACGCCCTCTGACTCACGAACCCCCAGAC
>VXRE01000002.1:0-17596 GCA_009838635.1 Acidimicrobiia bacterium
CCCCGTGGCCGACCAGTCCGACCAGGAGCCCGGGTAGAGGATTCCCTCCGGGTAGCCGGCGACTTGGAGGGCGAGGAGGTTGTGGCAGGCGGTGACCCCGCTCCCGCAGTAGCTGACCACCGGCTCGTCCCGATCAAGGCCCATTTCGAAGAAGCGGGCCGCCAGCACGTGTGCCGGCTTGAAGGTGCCGTCCGGGCCGACGTTCTCGGCCGTGGGCGCCGACAGGGCGGTCGGGATGTGACCGCCCACGCTGTCGATCGGCTCCGTCTCGCCCCGGTAGCGCTCAGGTTCCCGGGCGTCTATTACCTGCGCGGTTCCCAGGCGTTCGAGGAGCTGGTCGCGATCGACGGTGAGGGTGGGGCCTTCCTCGGTCTCGTACGTCGTAGGGACGACGTCCGGTGGGTCCGTGGTGAGCGGATGGTCCTGGCTGGACCAACGGTTGTATCCGCCGTCGAGCACGCTCACCCGTTCGTGACCGACGCTCCTGAGCATCCACCAGAGGCGGGCGGCTATGGCCCCGGGTCCCTGGTCGTAGACCACCACGTGATGGTCGTTGCCGATTC
This sequence comes from Acidimicrobiia bacterium, assembly GCA_009838635.1. Classification (GTDB taxonomy): domain Bacteria; phylum Actinomycetota; class Acidimicrobiia; order Spongiisociales; family Spongiisociaceae; genus Spongiisocius. Next base: position 564 of record VXRE01000002.1, read on the forward strand.
CGTGGCGGCCCAGCAGATCGGCGAAGTCGTCCGTGGTCGGGAGCGGGTGGCGACCGGGACCCTCGGAGGCTGCCAGGTCATCGTCGAGGTCCAGGAACATGGCGCCGGGGAGGTGATCCTCCTGGTAGCGGAGCCTTCCGGCGCCAGGTTCTCCCAGGAACCATCGGGTGTCCACGATACGGATGCCGGGATTGTCCAGATTGTCGGCCAGCCAGCCACAAGTGACGAGGGGCGGGGTCGCGCGCTCGGCTTCGTCCTCCGCGTCCTCGCCCCCCTCCTTCCGTCTCTCCGCGGTTTGCCTGACGCGTTCGGCGGCCGTACCGGCGACATCACGAGCAGCGGTCCCGACCGTGTCGACCAGCGTCTGCATGGCGCTCTTCACGGTCGCCCGGACTTCCGGGTCGTTCGCGGTCGCCGCGAGCGCCTGGCCCAGATCGCGAGCGGCATCCACGAAGCCGCTCCAGGCCGAGCGGAGTTCCGCGCCGGCCGCCGGCCCTCCGTCGCGGTCCTCGCTGAAACCGGATCGCAACAGGTCACCCAACTCCGCGAACCCGGTGGAGCCTTCCTCCCATGAGCCTTCGGGCTTGGAGTGGTCTCTCTCTTTGCTCACGTCAAACCTCCCTGGTCGCCGAGTCTATCCCCGCCCTGTCCCTAGCCGACACCGGCCGGCCACCGCCGAAATGGACCGCATCGACCGCCGCCCATCGTCGCTCGTGGCCCCACCTATGCAGGAGCGGGGCAACTACTATCTTCGACGCATCCGACCCACCGGGCAGGACTCCACCAGAGCAAGGCAAAGAGGCAGGCATGACCGAACAGCATTACCCCCGACTCAGCGGCGAATGGATGACCCCACGCCGGCGCTTCCTGTCGGCCCTGTACGGGGGCCGGGTCGACAAGGTCCCGGCCATGACCCTGAGCTCGGTGATCACCCTCGAAGCTATGGAGATCGCGGACGCCGAGTTCCCCGAGGCGCATCTGGATGCCGAGAAGATGGCCCGCCTGGCCGCCACCGCCCACGAGAACCTGGGGCTCGACACGGTGATGCCCGTCTTCCACTCCCAACTCGAGGCCGACGCTCTCGACGCCTCCACCTGGTGGGGCACCAAAGACAACTGGCCGGCGGTCGACGATCACGTCCTGACCGACCCCGAGGACTTCAAGGTCCCCTCCGACTACCTGGAGCGCCGCTCCTTCAAGGCGGCCCTCGGCGCCATCCGACTGCTCAGGAAGCGCTACCCGGACGTGGGCATCGTCGGCAAGGTCTACGGAGCCTGGTCGGTGGGCTTCCATATGGTCGGTATCGAGAACTTCCTGATGGACACCATCCTCGACCCCGACAAGATCCGCCGTTACCTGGAGGTCCTGCTGCCGGCGTCGATGATGTCCGCCCATGCCCAGCTCGAGGCCGGCGCCGACGCCATCATGTGGTGCGATCACGCCAACCGGGAGCTGGTCAGCCCCGACATGTACCGTGACTTCCTCCTCGAGATGCACCAGCAGATCCAGGCCGAAGTGGGCGGTCCCAGCATCCTCCACTGCTGTGGCGAGACCACGGATCGCATCGACTATTTCGCCGAGGCCGGCTGGGACTGCTTCCACTTCGAGTCGCAGGTCGATCCGATCAAGGCGAAGGAGATCGCCGGCGACCGCATGTCCCTGTTCGGGAACATCAACAACCCGACCGTCCTGTTCAGCGGCACCTACGATGACTGCTACGAGGCCTGCATGACCGTGCTCAACGCCGGGGTGCAGGGGGTAGCGCCCGAGGGCTCGGTTCCGCTCGGGACGAAGATGGAGGTGCTGGCCGCCCTGGCGGACTCCGCCCGTGACTATTCCAACGCGCACCGCCCGGATGGCCGGTTCGTCGTCCATGATCTGCCGCCGGCGGGCGGTGACGATGGCTCCGGGCAGTAGGTCGCCGGTCCGCTCACCCCTTGCCTGACCGCCCGGATCGGGGTAGCCTTCCGGAGTGCTGGAAAGGTTTCCAGAACCCCTTGCCAACCGACTAGACGGGATTGATCGACTCAAAATGGCTCAGCTATCCGGTATAGCGAACGAGACGATACGGGCCGAGATCGAGGAGTTCCTCGAGCGGCCTGAGGAGATCGAACGCAACGTAGAGCTGTTCAACCGCGCCTCTCCGGCCATGCAGGACATCGCCGCCGCGCTGATCGAGGGGGATAACGACACCGTCGACCGGCTTACCGCCGCGGCTCTCGCGGACGGCGTGCCCGCCTTGGAGATCATGGACGACGGCCTGATCGCCGGCATGGGGATCGTGGGTATCAAGTTCCGGGAGGGATTCGTCTTCGTCCCCGAGGTGCTGGTGTCGGCCCGGGCCATGAAGGCCGGCATGGCCCATATCGAGCCGATCCTGGCCGCCTCGGGAGTGGAACCGATCGGTACCGTCATCATGGGAACCGTCCAGGGCGACCTGCACGACATCGGCAAGAACCTCTGCATCATGATGCTCCGCGGCGGAGGGTTCACGGTGATCGACCTCGGTGTCAATACCTCACCGGACGAGTTCCTCGCGGCTGTCAAGGACAGCGAAGCCCGCCTGATCGGGATGTCGGCCCTCCTGACCACCACCATGCCCAACATGGCCAAGACGGTTGAGGCCTTCAAGGACGCCGGCCTCCGGGAGCAGGTGCGTTTCATGGTGGGTGGAGCCCCGGTGACCCCGGAGTTCGGCGAAGAGGTGGGGTCGGACGGCTACGGCAAGGATGCCCTGGCCTGCGTGGCGCTGGCCAAGCAGCTGGCGCTCGAAGTCCGCCGCTGAGCCTCTGACCCGAGCCACACTATGGCAAACGAGGACCAGCAGGCCTTCCAGGAACGGCTCGACCGGATCGCCCGTATGTTCGCCGGCATCGTCAGCCACGCCGAAGTGTCATCTCGCACCCGCTGCCCCTACCGGGACCGCCACGACCTTTGCACCGCGCTGTTCCGGTGCCGCAACCAGATCCAGGCGGGCAGCGAACCGGATCTGCTGACCTGCGGCCACGACGGAACCTTCGACTACCGCACCGCCTGGGAGAGCCGTCCCCGCGCCCGGGAAAGGGCCAGCGCCAAGATCTCCGCCATCCAGGAGGAGGCCGCCGCCCGCCGAGGGGACCAGACCGGGGAAGAGCCGCAGGCGTGACCGTCTCCCACCTGGGCACGACCAGGGAACTGCGGATCGGGCGGACCATCTTCGACTACGCCGACGAGCTGTCGGTGGAGGTCCCCACCTCCTGCCTACGAAACGGGGAGTGCCACGAGTGCGTGGTGGAGATAACCGGAGGCATGGAATCGCTGGCGCCGCGCACCGAGCCGGAGGGCTTTCTGCGGGGCAGCTTCAGGCTGGCATGCCAGGCCAAGATCGTGAGCGACGAGAGCCCGATCAGCTTCGAGCCGCTCCGCCGCCGTCCGAGGATCCTGGAGTCCAGCCTCCGCCGCCGTGATCCCGGGGAACGGCTCGACCCGATGGTGAGCAGGGTTGGCGACCGGGTCACCTATGCGGGCGAGGTGATCGACACGTACCGCGGGGCCATCCTCGGCGTGGCGGTCGACCTGGGAACCACCACCGTGGTGCTGGAGCTGGTCGACCTGGAGTCGGGCGAGACCGTCGCCGTCACCAGCTTCGAGAACCCCCAGCAGTTCGGCGGCAGCGATGTCATGAACCGCATCTCCTACGAGGCGCGGCGGGGCGTGGCCGGCGAGCTTCAGAACGCCGCCGTAGCAGCCATCGGTCAGGGCATCCGGGAGATGGTCACCCACCTCGGTAAGCGCCCTCCGCACGTCTACGAGATCGTGGTGGCCGCCAACTCCACCATGCGGGACATCTTGTTCGGCATCGATGTCCAGAGCATCGGCCAGAAGCCATACAAGTCGCTCATCGAGCACGAGTACCGGGACGGCCGGCGCCCCCACACCGCCCTGCTGGCCCGTAGCCGCGATCTGGGCCTGCGCGCCAACCGTCGCGCCCGTGTCTACGGCCTGCCGCTCATCGCCAGCCATGTGGGTGCTGACGCGGTGGCGTGCCTCGAGACCGTCAGCTTGGGCCGGACCGGGGAGACCGAGATGCTGGTGGACATCGGTACCAACACCGAGGTCGTGCTCCACCATCGGGGCCGTCTCTACGCGGCCTCCTGCCCGGCGGGACCGGCCTTCGAGGGGGGACTGGTCACCTACGGTATGAGGGCGTACGACGGGGCCATCGAGTCGATCCGCCTGGATCGCGACGGGTCGGCCGGCTCCTACCGGACCATCGGCGACGCTCCGGCGTCCGGAATCTGCGGCTCCGGCCTTACCGACCTGCTGGCCGAGCTTCGCCGCCTGGAACTGATGACCCCGCTGGGCGTGTTCACCAGGGACCGCAAGCTGGCCGGCATCGACCTGGTGCCCGACCGGGGCATCACCTTCTCGAGGCGTGACATCGGCAACCTCGCCCAGGCCAAGGCTGCCAACTATTGCGGCCAGTTCATCGTGATGCGCACTGCCGGGGTCACACCATCCGGTATCGACCGCCTCTACCTGGCAGGAGGGTTCGCCAGCTACCTGAACGTCCCCAACGCCATCGAGATCGGCCTCATCGCGCCCGTGCCCGAGGAGCGGGTGGTCAAGGTGGGGAACGCGTCTATCGAGGGAGCGCGTGCGCTGCTTCTGGACAGGACCAGACGCCCCCGGGCCGAGGAACTGGCCAAGCGGGTGACGCACCTCGAACTCGAGGCCACCCCCGACTTCTTCGAGATCTTCGTGGAGGGATGCCAGATGAAGCCCATGCCCGACACCCTCCCGCCGGCGCCCGAGGGCGGGAGCCCGGCGGCTCCCGAGCTGGTGATGCGATGAAGGAAACGAGGTTCGTAGTCATCGGCGAGAACGTCCATACCAGCCGCATCGTCCTGCGGAAGGGCAAGCGCTTCGCCGTTGAGAACGGCCTGGAGGGCGTCACCTTCGAGACCCTCGACGGGGAGTCCGGGGTGCTCCCGATCTCCGACGCCATGCGGGCCACCAAAGCCTATGACGAGGGCCGGATCAAGCACATCGCCCTGGCGGTGGATGCAGCCATGGGGAGAGGAGGCGACCCGGACCTGGGCTTGGAGTACCTGCGCCGGGTGGTGGCCGATCAGGAGCGGACCGGCGCCCATTACCTGGACGTCAACGTAGATGAGATCTCGCTCCGGACAGCCGAGCAGCGGGCCGCCATGGAGTGGCTGGTCGGTTACGTGGGCTCGCTGACCGCTCTCCCCATTTCGGTGGACTCCTCCGACATCACCGTCATCGAGGCCGGGCTGGCCGCCGCTCGCCGGGCTGGCGACGCCCCGCCGATCCTCAACTCGGCCTCCCTGGAGCGGACCGAGGCGGTGGAGCTCGCGGTCGAATACGGCGCCAGGGCGATCGTCACCGCGGCCGGCGCCGACGGCATGCCGTCGAGCGCCGGGGAGCGGATCGACAACGCCTCCCGGATGGTGGAGAGGGCGCTAGGTGCGGGCCTTCGTATCGGTGACCTCTTCGTGGATCCGCTCGTCTTCCCCATCTCGGTGGACAGCAGCTTCGGGCTGCACACCCTGGAGGCGATCCGCACCCTCCGGGAGCGCTACGGGCCGGAGATCCACATCACCGGGGGCATGAGCAACGTTTCGTTCGGCATACCCGCCCGCAAGCTGATGAACGCCGCCTTCATCAACCTGGCCGTAGAAGCGGGTGCGGACAGCGGGATCATCGATCCGGTAATGAACCCGCCGGCCTCGGTCTTCTCGGTGGATCGCGACTCCGAGGCGTACGGTCTGGCCGAGGACACCCTGCTGGGCCGCGACGAGATGTGCATGGCCTACATCATGGCCTGGAGGAAGGGCCGTCTCGACACACCGGTCGGATAGCCCCCACTGGATGCTTGCATCTATCGGTCAGTGTCCAGTATTTCTTACTACCGACTAATAACTAGCACCTAGCCTTCCAGGCACTCCCGAATGGCGGCGGCCGCGGCGTTGGCGCCGCACATCCCGTGGACGCCGGGTCCGGGCGGGGTGGCCGCCGAGCACAGGAACACGCCCGGGATACCGGTCCGGTAGGGGTTGCGGAAGGGGCCCGGACGGCCCAGCACCCGGCTGACGTTGTACGCGCCCGTGGCGGTGTCGCCTGCCAGGTAGTTGGGGTTGTAGGACTCGAAGTCGTGGGGTGTGGTGACCCGCGCCGCCAGGACCAGGTCGGCAAAACCGGGCGCGAAGCGCTCGATCTGGGCCTCGACCCGGTCCCTTACCGGCTCGGTGCTGCCCGAGGGCACGTGGGTGTAGACCCAGGCGGTGTGGCGACCCTCCGGCGCCCGGGCCGGATCGAAGAGGCTCTGCTGGCCGACCAGCACGAAGGGGCGTTCCGGGACCACGCCGTCCGCGACCGAGCTCTCCGCCCCGGCGATATCCCCGTAGGTTCCTCCTACATGCACCGTTCCGGCTCGACGACACTCCGGTGCGGTCCACGGGATCGGGCCATCCAGTGCGTAGTCGATCTTGTAGGAGGCCGCGCCGCTCCGATAGCGGCGGATCCGGCGGTGGGCGGCACGGCCAGGCGCTCGAGAGCCGTAGACGGAGACCAGCGCCCGGGGATGGGTGTCGAACAGGACCGCCTTCGCGTCCGGGATGTCCGAGGGCGTCCTGACCGGGTGCCCGGTCCGTATCGACCCGCCCAACCCTTCGAGGTAGCGGGCGAGGGCGCGGCCGATCGCCTCAGAGCCACCTTCCGCGATCGGCCATCCGCCGACATGGGCCAGGGCGCCCAGCACCAGGCCGATGCCGGCGGTGCCCGTAGTCCCCAACGGAGTCATCGCGTGGGCGGCCAACCCTGCGAAGAGGGCTCGGCCGGCGGGAGTACGGAACCGCCGGGCGAAGGTGGCCGCCGGGAGGGCCGCCCGGATCGCGCCGGCCGTGGGCAGGGGCCGTCTGGCCAGGGGTTTCATCGTTCGTGCGGCGAAGTCATCCCAGCCGGTGGCGATCCATCCCACGGCGCGCCGCCATCCGTCCGAATCGGCGCCGAGGCTGTCGCAAGTCCGGTCCAGCGAGTGCCACAGCACCGCCGCGCCGCCGGTGTCGAAGGGATGCGCCAGTTGTATCTCCGGCACGATCCAGCGGAGCCCGTGCCCTTCCAGGGGCAGCCGGTCGAAGAGCGGGGAGGCGGCGCCCAGCGGATGGAAGCCGGAGCACACGTCGTGCCGGAAGCCCGGCAGGGTCAGCTCCTCGGTCCTGGTGCCCCCGCCGATGGTACGAGCGGCCTCCAGCACCACCACCCGGTGCCCGCGTTCCGCCAGCACGACGGCGGCGGCCAGCCCGTTGGGTCCCGAGCCGACCACAACCGCGTCGTAGGCGGCCACGGTCAGTGCCGGGCACCGCCCGTCGGGACGGAGGGCTGGTTGCGCTCGGGTGTCGATCGCAGGATCAGGTAGCCGAGCACCCCAGCCACGATCGAGCCCGTGAAGATACCGATCTTGGCCAGATCGATGACCGCATTGTCCGTGAAGGCCAGGTCACCGATGAAGAGGGCCACCGTGAATCCGATCCCGGCCAGCGTCGCGGTGCCGATCATGTGCTGCCATCCGATTCCGGAGGGCAGGCGGCCCCAACCCAGCTTGACCACCAGCCAGGCAAAACCCGTCACGCCGATCGCCTTCCCGGCCACCAGGCCGAGCGCCACCCCCAGCGCAACCCTCGACGTAACGGACTCGACCAGGTCGATCCCGGCCAGGGACACGCCGGCGTTGGCCAGTGCGAATATCGGGACGATCACGAAGGCGCTCCAGTTGTGCAGCAGGTGCATGAGGCGGGACAGCGGGGAGATGGACTCCCTCGCCACGTCCGCGAGCTGCCGCGCCTCGTACTCGACCTTTTCCTGGAACCCGGGTTCGTCGGAGTGGGTCGGGAAGATGTCGACGACCTCCCGCGCGGCGCGGTCGAATTCGTGGTTGTCGTACAGAGGGCGGGAGGGAGTGAGGAAGCCGAGGATCACGCCGGCGATGGTGCTGTGGACGCCGGATTCCAGGAAACAGAACCAGGCGATCAGCGCCAGCGGGGCGTAGAGGATGTGGGACCGGATGTTGACCCTGGTTGCGATGACGATGAGGACCAGCACGGCGACCCCCAAGCCCAGGTATCCGAGGCTGAGATCGTCGGTATAGAAGATGGCGATTACGGCGATCGCGCCGATGTCGTCGGCGATGGCCACCGCCAGCAGGAACAGCCGCGCGCCGACCGGTACCCGCGAGCCGAGGAGGGCCAGCACGCCGAGCGAGAAGGCGATATCGGTCGCCATCGGGACCCCCCATCCCCGGATGGCGGCCGGATCGCCGCCATTGAAGGCCAGGTAGATGAGAGCCGGCAGGACCATGCCGCCCAGGGCGGCCACCACCGGGAGGGCCGCCTTGCGCGGATCGCGGAGTTCCCCCAATACGAGCTCCCTCTTGATCTCCAGCCCCACGACGAGAAAGAAGATCGCCATCAACCCGTCGTTGACCAGGTCCTTGAGGTCTTCGGCGAAGTGGATGGGCCCGAGGGATACTTCGAGGTGGTGGTGGTGCCAGAAGTTGTAGTAGGAGTCCCCGAATACCGGGAGGTTCGCCCAGAGCATGGCGATTACGGCCGCTGCCACCAGGACGATCCCCGACGCAGCCTCGATGCGGGTCAGCCGGAGGACCGGGCGCACGAACCTGGCGGGGATAAACCGATCGGAATCGATCCAGTTCTTGCTAGTCCGATCCACGGCTCGGAAGTCTAGACAGCCCTGTTTCACCCCTCGGCCACGCCGTGTCACCTCCGGCGACCATCACCGGATGGTGCGGATGCCTGGGCCAAGGCAACGTTTCCGACTTTCTGTTGTCATCCACCGTGCCTAACGTCCACGGACATGCCGACGGGACTAGTGCAGAACCGGGTTCTGAGGTCGGTCCTCCTGGGGCTGGGTCTTCTCTTTGCCGCGATCGGCATCGTCGGCATCTGGGTCCCCCTGATCCCCACTACCGGGCCGATCCTCCTGGCCGCGTTCCTGTTCTCCAAGTCCTCTGCCCGCTTCGATCGATGGGTTGTCGAGCATCGGGTGTTCGGACCGATCATCAGGGACTGGAGAGCCGGCCACGGATTCACCGTCCGCCTCAAGGCGACCGCGGTGATCGCCATCATCCTGTCATTCACGATCACGCTCGGGTTCGCTCTCGACAGCCCGATGATGCGGTTGCTCCTGGGGCTGTTCGGGGTCGGCCTGATCGTCTACATCCTCCGGCTACCCACCAAGCCCGAGACCGGCCCCGCGGCTTGACGTAGGCCGGTTTACCGGCTCACGGTTGGATGGCTTGCATGATCTCGAGTCGGGCTACATCCGTTCCTTATCATGGAGATGCGATGATCGCAGGTTCTGTGAGTGCAGTCGGAGAAAGGTGCAGACCTTCCCGCAACCGGATGCGATGGTCGCGGCTGATGCCCGGAGTGGTGGCGATCGCCCTGGCAGCCTGCGCGCCCACCGTTCCGGATGCGCCGGACACAACCAACACCCAGCCGACCACCACCGAGCCGGGGATGCCGGAGACGACGGTGGCGGAGACAACCACCACTCGGCCGACCACTACGGAGCCGGACACGACCAAGACGACCGTTGTCGAGACGACTACCACTCGGCCGACCACCACCGAGCCGGAGGTGCCCGTGGCCCATCCGGAGGTGGTCGAGCTTGATTTCTCCTTCGAGACCGACGCCGACGGCTGGGTGGTCGGGTTCGCCGACCTGCCGGAGGATTATGACCAGTCGATCTACGAGTTGGACGGTGGGCACCGCGCCCTGCCCGACGGCCTCGACGGCTCGGGCATCTACCTCCAGGGCCACAACCGCAGCGACGACCTCTTCATGTACGTGAAGCGACAGATTGAAGGCCTTGTCTCGGGGGCTTCCTATACCGTGTCCGCGACCGTCGACCTGGCCACCAACGCCCCGCTGGACTCGATCGGGATAGGCGGCTCCCCCGGCCAGAGCGTTTACGTCAAAGCGGGCGCCTCGACCACCGAGCCCGACGCCGTGCCCGACAGCACCGGCCATCTCCGGATGAGAATCGACAAGGGCAACCAGTCCCGGGGCGGCACGCAGATGGCGGTGCTCGGCGTTGTGGGGCATCCCGACATCGTGGGTGACGAGTTCCGCCGTAAGACCCTCGACAGCATGGACGGTCCGGTCGTCGTGGCGGCGGACGCGGCGGGCCGCGTCTGGCTGATCGTGGGCACCGACTCGGGCTTCGAGGGCCTGACCCGCCTCTACTACGACCGGATCTCCTTCACGCTGACCCCGATCGAACCGGCCTGATCATCTACATCCTCCGGCTACCCACCAAACCCGAGGCCGGGCCAGCGGCCTAGCCGCCCTGCTGCTGGCCGGCTCAGAGGTGGGCTATGGCCTCGATAACCTTGAGCCGGGCTGCCCGCCACGCCGGATAGACCGCGAACAGGATCCCCAGTATTCCGGTGGCGAGCAGCCAGAAGAGCAGGCTCCCCAGCACGCCGGCTACCGACGCCGAGGACGGAAGCCACGGGATGACGAAGACCGCGAATCCCAGGTCCTCCAGCGCCTTTATCAGCGCCCAGCCGAAGAAGATGCCCAGGCCGATCCCCATCAAGGCTCCGAAAACAGAGACGATGGACGCCTCGGCCCGGACCATCCGTCGGGTTGTGCGCCGGTCGAGGCCCACCGCCCGTAGGAGACCGATCTCGCGGGTCCGTTCGAACACCGCCAGGGCCATCGTGTTGGTCACCCCCAGCATCCCGATGACCACGGCCAGGGCCAGCAGGGCCAGTATGAAGTTGAGCAACCCGTTGAGCTGCGCCTCGGCCTCGCTCTGCGCATCCTCGAACGTCTGGACCGCCACGTTCGGGAAGTCGGCCAGAATGGGTTCGGCGGCGGCCTTCAGTTCGTCCGGGGTAACGCCCTCCACCGCCTGCACATAGACCTGGGAGTGCTGGTCCCGCCCGGTGGCCGATATCAAATCGGTTGCGGGGACGGCGACTATCCCGGCCCAGGCGGGTCCCTCGGCGATGCCCACCAGGGTGAACGGGCGCTCTCCGGACTGCTCGAACTCGATCACCAGGGAGTCGCCCAACGCGATTTCATAGTCGTCGGCGATCGCAGCCTCGATGACGACCTCTCCCGGTCCGGGGTCGAGCGAGCCCCGGAACCCGTCGGGCGGTATGAAGCCGGCCAGGTTCGGCTCAGCCCCGGTGATCAGGATCTCGTCGGTAAGAGTCCCTGTTGGCGTCTCGACGGTGAGAAGTCCCCAACTGATCCCGATCCGGGTGAGATCCGCCACGAGATCCATCCCCTCCATGCGCTCCGCTACCTCGGGGGCGAAGGCGGCGGAAGGGTCACCGAACTGGCCGGCCGGCAGGACGACGACCTCCGCGTCCACATTGTTGGCCAGCACTTCGTCGAGGGTCCCACGGATGGAGCCGGTGAGGGTGGAGGCCAGCGCTACCAGCGTGATGCTGATCGTCACCGCCGCGGCGGTGGCCGCGGTCCGCCGCGGGCTCCGCATGGCGTTCCGTCGGGCGAGCCTGCCGGACGTACCGGTGAAACGTTCCAGGACGGTTCCGAGAAGGTTGGTGACGGGACCCGCCGCCAGCGGGCTGAGCACGAAGACTGCCAGGAAGATCACCCCGACCCCTACTCCCACGTAGACGATCGGGCTCGGCCCGGAACCGGTGTCGCCGAACAACCCGAAGAAGAGGCCGCCCAGCCCCAGCACCAGGATCACCGCTCCCACCAGGGCGCGGCGCAGGAATCCGCCCCGGGTCGGGCCGGCGGCATCCTCTCGGAGGGCGGCCATCACCGAGACCTTGGAGGCCCGCCGGGCCGGGATCAGGGCGGAGAAGAACGTGATCAGGGTGCCCGCCGCCAGGCCGACGATCACCGTGCGGGGTTTGATGGACAGCGTGGCCGTCGGGAGCTCGATCCCGACCGCCGGCAGTATCAGCTGGAGGCCGAAGGCGAGCATGATCCCGAATCCCAATCCTAGGACCGCGCCGATCAGGCCGATGGTTACCGCCTCGAGCAGGACGATTCCGCGGATCTGGCGCGCACCGGCGCCCAGGGCCCGCAACAGCGCCAGTTCCCGGGTGCGCTGGCTCACCACGATCCGGAACGTGTTGTAGATGAGGAAGGAGCCCACGAACAGGGCCACCCATCCGAACACCGACAGGAAGATGGTGAAGAAGGAGAGGGCGGCTTGGATCTCGGCGGCCTCTTCTTCCGCGGCATCCTGGCCCGACACGACGGTCGCATGTTCCGGCAATACCGCCTGGATACCGGCGACAACGTCGTCGATCTGGGCCCCCGGAGTGACCTGCACCGCCCCTCCGGACAGCTGGCCGGGACGTTGCAGTACGGACTGAGCGGTCGGTAGATCGAAGAACACCCACTTGGTGCCCCCCAGGCCGCCGCCCTCGCCGAACACGGCGATACCCGCCAGTTCGAGATCAAGACGGCCTACCAGATCGGAGATCACCGTCACCCGGTCCCCGACCTCGAATCCCCCCAGATCGGCGACACCGCGGTCGAATGCAACCTGCCCGCTTCCGACCGGGTAGGCGCCTTCGGCGATCGTGAAGCCACCGGTATCGTCGTAGGCACTTCCTTCGAGATCCGAGAGGCTGGACACGAAGGTGGGCGGCCCGGGACCGCTGCTCAAAACCTCACCCTCCGCGTCCAGAACGGTCACTCCGATGCCCTGGAGGTAGGGGTAGGCCTCTTCCACCCCTGGGACATCGTCGATCAGGGCGAAGTCGGCCTCGTCGAGGTAGGTTCCCTCACCGAACGAGAATGCGGACTCGGTCCCGATCGCGATGTCGATCCCCGAATATGCGTCGGCGAAGATACCGTCGAAGGCCTTCCCGATCGTGTCCGTGTACACGTACACCCCGCTGATGAGACCGACCCCGAGGATGATGGCCAGAGCGGTGAGAACGAGGCGTACCTTGTGGGCCCAGACACCCTTGAGGGAGACCCGCAGCATTAGTACTCCAGGCTCTTGAGGCGGTCGAGAACCCGCTCCGGAGTGGGACCCTCCATCGAGTCGACCACCCTCCCGTCGGCCAGGAACACGATCCGGTCCGAGTAGCCGGCCGCGTTGGCGTCGTGGGTGACCATGACGATCGTCTGGGCATGATCCTTGACCGCGGACCGGAGAAAGGCGAGCAGGTCGGCGCTGGCCTTGGAGTCGAGGTTGCCGCTCGGTTCATCGGCGAAGATCAGGTCCGGCCGGGACACCATGGCGCGCGCCGCCGCGACCCGCTGCTGCTGGCCGCCCGACAACTCGGTCGGGCGGTGCTTGAGCCGGTCCGCCACACCCAGTGTTTCCACGACCGAGTCGAACCAGGACTGGTCGACCTTGGTGCCCGCCAGGTCGAGAGGGAGGGTTATGTTCTCGCTGGCGGAGAGGGTGGGGACCAGGTTGTAGGCCTGGAAGATGAAGCCGATCCGCTCCCGGCGGAGCTTGGTGAGCTGGCGGTCGCTCAGCGTTGACAGGTCCTGGTCCCCGATGAAAACCGAACCCTCCGTCACCGAGTCCAGCCCGGCCATGCAGTGCATGAGCGTCGACTTGCCCGAGCCGGACGGACCCATCACCGCGGTGAACTCCCCTCTGGCGAACGCCACGGACATGTCGTCGAGCGCCGTCACGCGGGTGTCACCCCACCCGTACACCTTCGTGACGCCTTCGGCGCGAGCCGCCGTACTGTTCATTCGGAAGTTCCTTTCGAAAGGGCTTATGCAAGCCGGGATGCCGGAAACCCAGCCATTCGTCGTCCCGGTGATTATTCCCCAGTCACGACTCCGGCGCACGTCATGTCCATGGGGGATCACCCTCGAATCTGCTACATGTCGCGTCCGGCATGCGGGGATTGGCCTGATTCCGACCCTACCAACCTCGGGTTGTTACACGAGTGGAGCGACTTCCACCTCGATCCCGGCGTTGCGGCCCGCCTGGCGGTGAGGGCCGGCCGTCGGTCCTTTACTCCTGCCGGCGGTCCGCGGTTATCCTCCCGACACGATGCGCTTGGTCATCGCGCGCTGCTCGGTCGACTACCGCGGCCGCCTCACCGCCCACCTTCCTTCCGCTACCCGCCTGATCATGGTCAAGGCGGACGGATGCGTGGCCATCCACGCCGATGGCGGCGCCTACAAGCCGCTGAACTGGATGAACGCTCCCAACACGCTGGTCGAGGAGGAGGCTCGCTGGGTGGTCACCAACCCGAAGGGGGAGGAGCTGACCATCAGGATCGAGGAGGTCGTGTCCGACCGCCAATTCGATCTGGGGCAGGATCCCGGGTTGGAGAAGGACGGTGTGGAGGCTCATCTCCAGGAGTTGCTGGCCGCCAAGCCGGAAGTACTGGAGGAGGGGATGGTGGTGGTTCGCCGGGAGTACCCCACCGACATCGGTCCGGTCGATCTGTTGTGCCGGTCGGCCGACGGCGACACGGTGGCGGTCGAGATCAAGCGGAAGGGCGAGATGGACGGGGTGGAACAACTGACCCGCTACCTGGATCGCCTCGGCAACGACTCGCGCCTGCATCCGCTGCGGGGAGTGCTCGCCGCCACGATCATCGCCCCGCAGGCCAAGGTGCTGGCGGCGGCCCGAGGCATCACCTGCGTGGAAGTGGACTACGAGGAACTGAGAGGCGCACCGTCCAATCATCTGCGCCTCTTCTAGGCCCGACCGATTGTAGCTGGCGATGAACGATCCACCGATCGGAGGGGAGGGGTTGAGTCTGTCGCACCCCCGCCATACGTTGCCTAGGAGGGCACTCAAAAAGGTCCTGTTGGCCCGCACTCCGGCGAAGACACCCCCGGACGACCCATCGCGGGCCAACCAATCCCCGTCTTTTTCAGCACCCTCCTATTGCCAAGCACCTACACCGGCCGATGATGCCATTACCGATCGGTCCGGCCGGCCCGAGGGAACACAGGGCTCATGGAGCGAGCAGCCGTCTCCCGGCATCCGGCCGGGCATGGCCGACCACGCTCCGAACCAGGAGAGGTGGTGGCGGGGGAGGGCCCGGAGGGCGAAGCCCGCTTGGCGCGAATTTCGCGTTCTCTTGAGACCAGGACACCGGGCATGTTCCAGGTAGTGCTCCACCGGCCCGAGATACCGCCCAACACGGGGAACATCATCCGTCTGTGTGCCAATACCGGCGCCGACTTGCACCTGGTGCATCCGCTGGGGTTCTCCATGGACGACACCCGCCTTAGGCGGGCCGGCCTGGACTACCGCGAGTACGCGAGGGTCACCGAACACTCCGACTTCGAGGCGTATCTGGAGGCGGCCCGGCCGGCACGCCTGTTTGCCATGTCGGGAAGCGGCCGGAAGCGGTACTCCGAGGTGGCCTATCGGCAAGGTGACGGCTTGCTGTTCGGTCCGGAGAGCGTCGGGCTGAGCGGGCGAATCCTGGGCCACCAGGGGGTGACCGAGATCCTCCGGATCCCGATGCTGCCCGATCGGAGAAGCCTCAACCTCTCCAATGCGGTCGCGATCACCCTGTTCGAGGCCTGGCGTCAGTTGGCGTACGGCGGCGGCGTCTGACGGGCGGGATCAGCGCGACGGCTCAGCCGGCCAGGGCGCGCATTGCCACGGCTTCGGCTATCGCGCTCCTGCGCATTTCGCCCAGGTCGAGGCTCTCGTTGGGGCCGTGGATGTAGCTGGTGGGGTCGCCCGCTCCGGTCAGCACCAGATCGGCCCACGGGAACGCGTCGGAGAAGGCCTGCACGAAGGGGATGGAGCCGCCGATGCCCGTGTAGACGGCTTCGCGTCCGTACGCGTGGCGGAAGCCGGCCTGGAAGGCGTCGTAGGCGGGTCCGGAGGTATCCAGCGAGAAGGGATGGGCGGACGCGCCCCGCTCCACCGCGACGGCTGCGCCCCACGGAACCGCCCTCTCCAGATGGCGTACCAGGGAGTCCATCGCCCGGTCGGGGTCGTCCCCGGGCGCCAGCCGGACTGATACCTTGGCCCGGGCCTCCGGCACCAGTTGGTTGATGGAGCCCGCCACCTGAGGAGCGTCGATCGAGAGCACCGACAGGGCCGGCCCGGCCCACAGGCGTTCCGTGATCGATCCCACCCCGATGGTCTCCACCCCTGCCAGCACCCCGGCATCCCGGCGCGCCTCGCCCTCGTCGGCATCGATGAGCGGGCGCTGCCCGCGCACCAGGCCGGGTACCGCCACGTTTCCACCCTCGTCATGGAGGGAAGCCAGCGTCCGCACCAGTGCGGAGAGAGCGTCGGGGAACACTCCTCCCCACATTCCGGAATGGACCCCCGCCTCCAGGGTGCGGACCGTGATGGTGCAATCGATCAACCCCCGCAGGGAGGTGGTCAGCGCGGGCACCCCAACCGACCAGTTGGCGGCGTCTGCCACAACGATGACATCGGCGGCCAGCAGGTCCCGGTATCGCTCCAGGAACCCGTCCAGGTGGACGGAACCGATCTCCTCCTCGCCTTCGAGGAATACCTTCACGCCGACGGGCGGACGGCCCTCATGAGCCCGTATCGCTCCGGTGTGGATCACGATGCCGACCTTGTCATCGGCCGTGCCCCGGCCGTACAGGCGGCCGCCGGATTCGGTCGGTTCGAAGGGCGGGGTTCTCCACAGTTCGGTCGGCCCCGGGGGTTGAACGTCGTAGTGCGCGTAGAGCAGGACGGTGGGTACGTCGGGGTCAGGAGGACCTATCTCGGCGAAGACGGCCGGGTGGGAGCCGTCCAGTTCGAGGATCCTCGTGCCCTCGAGTCCTGCCCGCTCCAGCTGGACGGCTGACACCTCGGCGCCGTGGCGAACGCGGTCGGGATCGAATCCGGGAGCGCTTATCGAGTCGACCCGGACGAGTTCCTCCAAGTCGCTCCTCAGCGCGGGGAACAGCTCGTCGATGGCCGAAGTCAGATCATCGTGCATGCGGAGAGGCCGGGTCGCGTCACCGGGTCAGTCAGCCGCATGCCTCGACGCCAAAACAGGGAGGGACGACCCGGGCCGAAACCACGGAGGGGTATGT
>VXRE01000002.1:17606-71784 GCA_009838635.1 Acidimicrobiia bacterium
GGGGGGCTCTCGGGGCCTTGAGCCGCAGGGCCGCCCGGCCATCGGAGGGCGGAACGACCGGGTCGATACCCAGGTCGGCGTAGGTGGCCATCGGGATGTAGGGGATGCCGAGGTCGGCGAAGGCGTCTGTGGCCGTGTCGCCCCGGTCCGCCAGCGTCACCGCCGCCACCACCTCGGCGCCGGTCTGCCGGACCGCGCCGAGGGCGTCGATGACGGACCCGCCGGTTGTCACGACGTCCTCGACAAGCAGCACCCTATCGCCGGGGCCGATCTGCAATCCCTCGATGCGGCGCCCGGTTCCTCGCCCCTTCTGCCGCTTACGGACGATGAACCATCGCGTGTCGCTCACGGCGGCGATGCCCACCGCCAGCGCGTCGGCGCCCAATGTGGGACCGCCGGCGGCATCGAACTCTATCCCTGCTTCGCCGACGGCCTCGACGATGGCATCGCATGCGACCTTGAGGTCCTGCCACGCGGCGAAGGCCTCCTTACCGTCGATGAAGTCTCTCGAGATGGCCCCGCACGCCAGCTGTATCTCCTCGTCGCGGTGGCTCAGCGCCTTGGTCCTCAGGATCTGTTGAAGCCCGGCTCGTAGGGGCGAGGGCACGGCGGTTCTCCTCCTGGTGCGGTGCTCCTAGGAGGGTACTGAAAAAATCCGGTTGGCCCATGACAGGCGCCGGAACCCAAGGCCGGGGGCGTGGCCGGCCACCCATGCCTCCGTCCTCTCGGGGATGCTCCTCGCCCTGACTGTTCGTAGTCCCCTCCCCGACGGACGCACACCATGCCACCTCAACCGCAGCATCGCCAGCGCCTACGTCACCGGCCGGGCGGGTGTCACGCCTGGGCCTAACCGGGTGCGGCGGCCGGAAACCCGGTGTTCCCAAGACTGCCTCGTTGAGAGCGCCCGGAGCGGGCTAGCCTTACCCGACCGAGCAATCTCGCCGGCCGTGCACCAGGTCGAGGAGAGCATTGCTCACGTACGGATTCTTGAGGAGAAGGTTGGAGTTGCGGGTCGAGGTAGCGGGAGGAAGGGTGATCGGGCGCGGCCGGCGTACCGTTGCGGCGCTACTCGCGGGAGCGCTGATCGCCTCGGCGGCTGCTTTTGGTCCGGTTCCTGCCCGGGCAACCGACGGCGTCGCCGACCACCTGCCCGCCGCGACAGCCTGTACCGGAGCCGCCACCAAGTCGGCCGGGTTCCTCGACACGCTCGGCCTGGTCGCTGAGCCGTTCATCAACTGCCTGGCCCACTACGGAATCACGGCCGGGACCGCGCCGAATATCTTCACGCCGAACTCGCCCGTGACCCGATGGCAGATGGCGTTGTTCCTCGTCCGTGCGGCCCCCCTCGCCGGGGTCGACCTGAGCCCACCACTCGATCAAGGTTTCGTGGACATCGGGGGTCTCCGGCCAGCGGCTCAGGATGCGATCAACCAGCTGGCGAGCCTGGGCATCACACGGGGAAGCTCGCCCACCACCTTCTCGCCCAATTCCCTGGTGAACCGGAGCCAGATGGCGCTGCTCCTGCATCGGTTCCTCCTGCAGTCGGCCGTCGGGCCGGGTGGGGTTCGCGCCGCCAGCGTCAGGCCGGACGACACCACTTTCTCGGACATCGGCGGTCTCAGCGGCAACGTGAACCACGCCATACGAGTCCTGTTCGAGATGGGGGTGACGTCCGGTACTTCGGCGACCACCTACTCGCCTTCATCGATCGTGACGCGAGCGCAGATGGCTATCTTCATCGCCCGGATGCTGGCGCACACCAATGCCCGCCCGGCCGGCGTGACCATGCACGCCGCGGCCGATCGGGTGTCCTCGGGCGACACCCTGATCGTGCACCTGTCGGTGCGGGACAGCAATCACCGGCCGGTCGCACATGGCTACGTGGACATGTTCACTACGCCCCTATCGAGGCCCTTGACCTCCTTCGACAGCGACGGCCTCTGCGTCAACAACATGGAGGCGGTGTTCGGTGAGTCGGTGTGCAGGATCGACCAGCTCGATCAGCGGCTCGACGATCGGGGGAACCTGGTGGCTGTGCTCCAGCCCACCGATCACATGACGCTCTGGGCTTGGACCGGCTCGGTCGGTAACACGTTCGTACTCGGTGATGTGCCGACCGACATGGTCCGGATTTCGGTGTGGAAGCATGCGGTGGCGGTCGACGTCCTGGACGATCTACCTCCCACGGCCCTCGCAGCTCGGATGGGCGAAGCCATAGAAGTCACCGTCCGGCTGGTGGACGAGGATGGCAGCACAGTGGGGGACCAGGGTGTCCGTGTTCAGGTGAGTACCACCTTCGAGATCAACGGGATCAGGCAACAAAAAGTTGTCAGGACCCATCTGACGGATGACAACGGGAGGGTGGAACTATCCTTCCTGGGTAGGGATCCCAGCTCGGCACGGGTCGGTGACACCGTCAGGATGGACCTGGACGTGGACGCCGGCTTTCTCGATGTCCTGGACCGGACCACGCCAGGCGTGGTCACCCACGATGCCGTCGAGTCCAGGGACGTTTGGTTTACATGGTCCGACGCGGCGCCGCGGACGAGCACCCTCCGGCTGGCACAGACGGTGCCGTACCACGTGCTGCCTGCGTCGGCGCCCGGTCCCACCAACCTGATCAGGGCTCTACTCACCGATCAGTACGGCAGCCCCGTACCTGACGCCTCGATCGACTTCACGTCCGACGATCCGGACGGCATAGGGAGCACCCGGGTAGCCAGGCTGACCGATCAGAGAGGTATCGCGGTTCTGCGCTACCTGTGGGGCAGCTCGGATGCGGCCGCCGAACGCATAACGGCCCGGCTGGCCGGCTCGGACCTGGCGCCCGCCTCCATCCGGCACTTCTGGGTGAAGCCGGAGTCCAATGGCGCGTCCAGCTCGGGCGCGGTGATCCATGTTGCCGACACCCTGCGCAATCAGATAGTGGTAGGCCATCCCACGCCGAGGGTCATCAGCTACACCGGTAGGGACCGGTTCCTGCTGGAAGGCCGGTCGGTGACGCCGGCGGTATTCGAGGAGGCTCTGGATGCCGGCTTATACGGACGGATCACGTACACCGGCTACTCGACCGATGCCCAACGCGTGAGCACCTTCGATCTCACCAACAGCACCTCCGGCACAAGTTAGACTTCGAAGCCGTTCGGCGGCCGCCAACCTCGGGCTCAGGCGTCACATTTGACGTTCTCAGCCTCAAGAGTCCCCGAGAGGTCGGGGTCAGGTGGGTGACATGTCGTGGGTTGTCCGCCGGGAGGAGCGGCCAGGTGGATCACGCATGGAGCCGCCGGCCGTCGTTCCGATGGTCCCGCACCGATCTTCGGACCCGGAACCGGTAACCTGACCAGGTGTCCATGTCCCAAGCTCCTGCGGCCCCACTCGAGACCGAACCTGACTGGCACGCCGTCCTGAGGGTTAGGAGAAGACTGGGCGGGAGGTGGTCCCTAGCGCTGGTCGGAGCGCTCCTGATCCTTCATGGCGGCGGTCTGCTGTTCGGATGGGCGCCCACGCGCACGATCCTCGGTCTGATCTACCCGAACGAGGACGACCTTCCCGGGATCGAGACGCGGGACATGGGATGGGCGGCGATGTTCCTGATCGTGGGTGTAATCCTGGTCGTATGGACATTCGTCCGGCTCGTCAGCCGGAGACCGGCTCTCCGGGCAGACCGGGACGGCTTGGCGCTGGCGGTAAGAGGACCCTTCCGGCGGGCGGTCACCATCCCGTGGAGTGAGGTGGACAGCGTGTCGGCTACGACGGTATCGGACGATTACGGAGACGTCCCGGCCTTGCTGATCCGCCTGGCGGACCCGGGCCGGATCGGACCCAACCCCTGGGGCGCTAGGTGGATCGAGCCCTCCACACTCTCCGTGAGCGCCCCGGACTGGAGACGGCATCCCCAGAGCGTTGCCGACCGGCTGCTGGGGTTCGCAGCTACGGGCACCCGCCCGCCGCCGGACGAGACCGGCCCCGACCCGACGCCTCCGTTGGCGACTGCTGATCCGGTTGTCGACGGTCCCTCTGAGGACGGGTCGGGATGATCGATGTCGGTGCCCACGTGTCCGGTGAGGATCCGGTAGCCGAAGCCATATCACGTGGCGTGGATCTGGTGCAGATCTTCCTCGGCCCGCCTCAATCGTGGAAGAAGCCCGCACCGCGGCTCGACGCTCGGGAGTTGAAGGACTCACCGGTGGACATCTACGTCCACGCCCCCTACCGGCTCAACCTGGCCAGCCCTAACAACCGGATCCGCATCCCGAGCCGCAAGACCCTGGCCAACATCGTCGATGCCGCCGAGCAGATCGGTGCGGCCGGCGTAGTCGTGCACGGTGGCCACGTGACCGGTGGTGAGCCGGTCGAGGACGGGTTCCCGCGCTGGCGCAAGGCCCTGGAGAGCTTCGAGACCGACCTTCCCATCCTGATCGAGAACACTGCTTCGGGCGACAACGCCCAGGCTCGGCGGATCGATGACCTGGCCCGGCTCTGGGAAGAGATCGGCGACCTGGGGCCCGGATTCTGCCTGGATACCTGCCATGTCTGGGCCGGGGGAGAGCCCCTGGAAGGAGTGGTCGAGCGGGTGCTCGAGGCGACCGGCCGGATCGACCTCGTCCATCTGAACGACTCGCGGGACGGGTTCGACTCCCGGCGAGACCGCCACGCCAACCTGGGTCAGGGACACATCCCCGGAGACCTGTTGACCGAGATCGTCCGCCAGGCCGGGGCGCCCACCATCATCGAGACCCCGGGGGGCGTTGCCGAGCACAACGCCGACCTGGACTGGATCAGGAACCGGCTGGCGACGGCTCCGAGCCTGGCCTAGCCGTTCTCCGCCCTAACCGTCGTCCCGGTAGACGGCGGCGATTTCGTCCCCGCACTCCGCCTCGATCCGGTCCATGACCGCGCCGTGGCGAGTAGCGTCGACCAGGATCCCGCTCACGTCATCGGCCGTCATGCCCTCGGTCCTCACCTGCCGGCACACTTCCCAGGCCAGGTAGTCGAGGTCGTCCCGGGGTTGCTCGTTCCCGCAGGACGCGCCGACGAGCACCGCCACCGTCAGGAACAGCGACCAGCGCCGTAAGCCGGTGTTCGCGCGGCCGCGGATTCGGTTCCATCGCATCGCAATCCGGCTCACGCTAGTGGTCATGCTCCCCGCTGCGGTCGGGACGGCGCCGCGCGAGACGACCTATGCCCGCACGCCCGAGCCACCGGTCGGCGGCGACTTGTCCACGGAGAGGGCCAACCCCTCGCCGTCGACGGTCGTGGTCACGGTGTCGCCGGATCGGAAGCGTCCTTCCAGCAGGCCCAGGGCGAGCGGGTCGACCAGGGCGGTCTGGAGGAGGCGCTTGAGCGGCCGGGCGCCGTAGGCAGGGTCGTAGCCCTCGCCGGCCAGCCAGTCGGCCGCCTCGTCGGACAGGTTCACGGTGATGCCCCGGGCCTCGATCCGCTCGGCGAGCCGGGCGAACTGGAGATCCACGATCCGGCGCAGGTCCTCTTCGGATAGCCGGGAGAACACCACGATGTCGTCGATCCGGTTGAGGAACTCGGGGCGGAAGTGGCCCCGAACCCGTTCCATCACCCGGCTGCGGACCGTCTCCCAGGGAAGATCCGGGGTGATCATCTCCGAGCCCAGGTTGGAGGTCATGATCAGCACCACATTGGCGAAGTCCACGGTCCGGCCCTGGCCGTCGGTGAGCCGCCCGTCGTCGAGCACCTGGAGGAGCACCCCGAAGACCTCGGAGTGGGCCTTCTCCACCTCGTCCAGCAGGATCACCGAGTAGGGGCGGCGCCGGACCGCCTCGGTCAGCTGACCTCCCTCCTCGTAACCCACGTAGCCGGGAGGCGCGCCGACCAGGCGGCTGACGGAGTGCTTCTCCATGTACTCGGACATGTCGATCCGCACCATGGCCCGCTCGTCGTCGAACAAGAA
The DNA here is from genome assembly GCA_009838635.1 of Acidimicrobiia bacterium. GTDB lineage: Bacteria > Actinomycetota > Acidimicrobiia > Spongiisociales > Spongiisociaceae > Spongiisocius. The sequence goes on from VXRE01000002.1 coordinate 23,530, forward strand.
GGCGGCGAGGGTCTTGGCCAGCTCGGTCTTGCCTACCCCGGAGGGACCGAGGAAGAGGAAAGAGCCGATCGGGCGGTTGGGGTCGGCCAGACCGGAGCGGCTCCGTCGGATAGCGCCTGCCACCGCCGACACACCGGCATCCTGGCCGATCACTCGCTCGTGGAGATGATCCTCGAGGTGGACCAGCCTGGCCATCTCGCTCTCCATGAGTCGCGAGACGGGGATCCCGGTCCAACGGCTCACGACCGCCGCCACATCCTCCTCGGTGACCTCCTCGCTGAGCATGGACATGTCGGCCTGCAGATCGGCGAGGGCCTCCTCGCGGGTTGCCAGTTCCCGCGCCAGGCGGGGGAGCTCCCCGTACTGCAGCTCCGCGGCTCGCTGCAGGTCACCGGCCCGGGTGGCCCGGTCCGACTCCATGCGGGCATCCTCAATCTGTTGCTTGACCGACCTGATCGCCTCGATCTCGTCCTTCTCGTGCTGCCAATGGGCGGTCAGCCGGTCCAGCTCCTCGGCGATCTCGGCCATCTCCTGGCGGACAGCCTCCATCCGGGCCTTCGAACCCGGGTCGGACTCCTTGCCCAGCGCGCTCGCCTCGATCTCGAGCTGGCGCAGGCGGCGGGTCAGGGTGTCGATCTCCTCGGGCATGGAGTCGATCTCGATGCGGAGCCGGGAGGCGGCTTCGTCCATCAGGTCGATGGCCTTGTCGGGCAGGTGCCGGGAGGTGATGTAGCGGTCGGACAGCACGGCCGCGGCGATCAGGGCCGCGTCGGTGATCCGGACCCCGTGGTGGACTTCGTAGCGTTCCTTCAGACCCCGCAGGATCCCGACCGTCTCGTCGGTGCTGGGAGGCGCCACCATCACCGGCTGGAAGCGCCGTTCAAGGGCGGCGTCCTTCTCCACGTGCTTGCGGTACTCGTCCAGGGTGGTGGCGCCGATCATGCGAAGCTCGCCCCGGGCGAGCAGCGGCTTGAGCATGTTGGAGGCGTCCATCGCCCCCTCGGCGGCGCCGGCGCCCACCAGCGTGTGCATCTCGTCGATGAAGGTGACGATCCGGCCCTCGGCGGCCTTGATCTCGTCGAGCGTGGCCTTGAGGCGCTCCTCGAACTCCCCCCGGTACTTGGCTCCCGCCACCATGGCGCCCAGGTCGAGCGCCACGATCCGCTTGTTCCTGAGGCCCTCGGGGACGTCGCCGTCCAGGATACGCAGGGCCAGTCCTTCGGCGATGGCGGTCTTGCCGACGCCGGGCTCGCCGATGAGGACCGGGTTGTTCTTGGTGCGCCGACTCAGCACCTGGATGATCCGGCGTATCTCATCATCCCGCCCGATCACCGGATCGAGCTTGCCCGCCCCGGCCTCGGCGACCAGATCGCGCCCGAAACGGTCAAGGGCGGCCATCGTGTCCTCGGGGTTGTCGGTGGTGACCCGCCGGGCGCCGCGGACGTCCGCCAGTACGTCGGAGATGGCCTGGCGAGTGACGCCGGAGTCCCGCAGGAGGCTTCCGGCCCGGGTATCGGACCCGGCCAGGGCCGCCAGCAGGTGCTCTACGGAGGTGTAGCTGTCGCCGGCCGCGGCCATCGCAGCCTGGGCGTCCTCAAGGATGCGGATGGTGGAGCGGGCGTAGCCGGTCTCGGTGCCGCCGTACACCTGCGGGAGTGACTCCACCATGGCCTCGGCGCCCTGGCGGAGAAGGGCCGGCGCCACATCGAGGCGGGCCAGCAGGGGAAGGGTGACGGTGTCGGGCTGCCCGAGGAGCGCCACGAGCAGATGGGCCGGCTCGACCGCCTGATGATGGCGAGCGGTGGCGTCATCGCGGGCTGTTACCAGGGCCGCCTGTGCCTTCTGGGTGAACCTTCCTGCGTCCATCGTTACTCCGCCTCTCCGGGGCCGGACTACCTTCCACCTGTTCCAACGCCGGTGGCGCGTGGATTATGCCCAGAAAATCTAAGCGTAATCATATCAAATCCGGGACCTGCGGCAAGGCTCGGCGTTTGCCGTGAGCGGAAGCGACCAGGCAGGATGGCTCGCTCGGTAACCTGCCCTGAGAACCCGGTAGCGCGTTCTGTCCGGAACGGTCCGGGACTAGACCTTGGAGACACCCCCGATGCCCTTGACCAGCCTTGCGGATGGCCTGTTCGGTGAGCGCTACGGATCGAGACCGGTCCGGGTGGTGGCTCTCCACGGCTGGGGTCGGGACCGGCGAGACTTCCGGCGCGTTCTGGAGGGCCTCGATGCGGTGGCGGTCGACCTGCCCGGGTTCGGCGCCACGCCTCCGCCGGCCGCAGCCGCCGGCGCGGCCGGATATGCCGGGATGGTGGCCGCCTGGTTGCAGCAGCTATCCGGGCCCCAGGTCCTGGTGGGGCATTCGTTCGGGGGCCGGGTCGCCGTGGTCCTGGCCGCGACCCGGCCGGAGCTGGTAGCCGGCCTGGTCCTGGTGGGGGTACCCCTGCTCCACCGCTCGGATCGAGCCGCCCGCCAGCCTTCGGTCGCCTACCGGCTGCTGCGTCTGGCCCACCGGGCCGGTCTGATCAGCGACGAGCGTCTCGAACGCGAGAAGCGCCGCCGGGGATCGGCCGACTACCGGGCGGTGACCGGGGTGATGCGCGACACCCTGGTGAGGGTGGTGAACGAGAGCTACGAGGACCGCCTGCCCGACGTGGCCTGTCCGGTGCGGCTGGTGTGGGGAGCGGCCGACTCGGAGGTTCCACCGGAGGTGGCGCATCGAGCCGCAGCGCTTCTCAGGAACGTGGACATCGAGGTGGTCGAGGGTTGCGGGCATGACCTTCCCCGAGAGGCCCCGGAGCGGATCCGGACGGCCATAGAGACCCTGACATGAGTTGGACCTCTTGGCTGGTGCCGGTGCTGAGCCTGGCGGGCATTGCCGTCGCGGCCGTCAAATGGCTACGTGTGGCTCAGCGGGAGCACTACCTGGCCGGTTCGATCCTCTTCATGCGCCGGGTCTGGATCACCGGCCGGCCCGTGAACGTCCTCGAGGAGGTGATGCTGGCCGGCGCCCTGGCCGGCTATGCCCTGGCGCCCGATTCGTTCTGGCCCTTGTTGGGCTGCTTGGGGATTGTGATCTTCCCGATCGGCCTCGGCTACCGCGGCCGGACGTCCCCGCTCAACTGGACCGTCCGGCTCAGGCGCACCGCCTCGGTCGGGGCGATCCTCCTCGCCCTGGCTACCGCCCTGCTCGGCTGGATGATCACCATCGTGCTCGACGGGGGATGGCCCGGTGCTCTCGCCATGGCCGCCGTCGTCTCGTGGTACGCCATCCCGGATCTCGGGCTGTGGATAGCCGCACCTGTCGAGAGGCGGCTGTCGGAGAAGTTCGTGGTCCGAGCGGCCGGTACGCTGGACCGGGTGGCTCCGGTAGTGGTGGGTATCACCGGGAGCTACGGCAAGACCAGCACCAAGTGGTACGTCCGGGACCTCTTGTCCGGAACCAAGCGGGTGGTGGCCAGCCCGGCCAGCTTCAACAACCGGCTCGGCCTGGCCCGGGCGATCAACGAGACCCTGACCGATGACGCCGAGGTGTTCGTGGCGGAGATGGGCGCCTACCAGCCCGGGGAGATCGCCGACACCTGCTCCTGGATACCTCCGAGCATCGCCGTCCTGACTGCCATCGGACCGGTTCACCTGCAACGGTTCAAGTCGGAGGAGCGCATCGTCGAGGCCAAGTCCGAGATCTTCGAGCATGCCGAGGTGGCGATTGTCAACGTGGACCATCCGGCGCTGGCGGACCTGGCCGGGCGCCTGGGTGACCGGAAGGTGTGGCGATGCGGAACCTCCGAAGGGGCCACGGACGTGCGGGTTCGCCAGGACGGCGACCTCCTGACCATCGTGGTGGACGGCCGGGCGCTCGGCGAGCCGGTCCCGACCGGCCCGTTTCCCGCCAACCTGGCCTGTGCGGTCGCGGTGGCTCTGGAGATGGGGGTTCCTCCCGCAGTGGTGTCCGATCGGACCCGCCGTCTCGCCCCCACGGACCACCGCCAGACGACCGGCCGGTCGGAGGCCGGGTTCGAGATCATCGACGACACGTTCAACTCCAATCCCGCCGGCGGCGCCCGGGCCCTCGAAGTCCTGGCGGGCGCCGGAGATCCGTCCGGCCGCCGGGTGGTGGTGACTCCCGGGATGGTGGAACTCGGCCCCCGGCAGCACGACGCCAACCTGCGGTTCGCCGCGGCAGCCGCGGAGGTGGCTGATCATCTGGTGATCGTGGGCAGGGCCAACCGTAGGGCACTGCTCCGTGGCGCACGAGGAGGCTCGGTCGAGGTGATCCTGGTCGACAACAGGGAGCAGGCGGTGGCCTGGGTCCGGGAGCTCCTGGGTCCGGGCGATGCCGTCCTTTACGAGAACGACCTACCCGATCACTACCCGTAAGGTCTGACTCGGAGTCGTGGCGAGCGGGTGGGATGGGAGTGTCGGTAGGACATCCCCCGGCCCGCATCCGTTCCGGTCCCGATGCTGTTCCTACACGAGGGCCCTAGTACCACCTGCCTGTTTCGGCTCGACGTTTTTTCGCGTTCTCAAGAGTAGGGGTTGACTTGTCACAACCCCGATATATGTTGATTAGCGCCAAGCACCGAGACTGGCCGACAGCACGGAACCGATCGGAACGGTCAGCCGAAGGGAACAGAGCTTCATGGAGCGGAGGCCGATCTCCCGGCAGCCAGCCGGGCGTGGCCCATCACGCTCCAAACCGGATAGGTGGTGGTGGGGGCGGGCCCTTGGCCGGAGGTCCGGTTTTCGCGACGTTCGCCCTCTAGCGGTTCTTGAGGCAGAGGGCGTCACGTATGACGTTCTGATCCTCAGGTTCGCCGCCGCTGCCGGTCTCTCGGGTCCTTAGGCGCGCTGACAGTTGCGATGTTCTCGAAGCGTCACCTCGACCACACTGCCGACCAGGGCGTTATGGATCACATCTGGAGGCCGGCGATCAGTTCCTGCTTGAGGCTGGACAGCTCCGGGCTCAGCGACACGTGGTAGGTGTGGGGGTTGACCAGCCGCCGTACTCCGGGATCCAGGCGGGAGAGATCCGCTGACCGTCGTGCTCTTGCGGCTACGAGATCGCCGAAATCGCCGGCAACCCGCCGGCCGGCCTTCAGCACCGTCACCCTGAGCGGTTCCACCTCCGAGACCTGCCGGGCGGTCAGGGTCCGACTCACCTCGGGATGGCCGGGATGGACCAACTGGATGGGCCGGGCGCCCGGATCGAAGCCCTCGAGGGTGATCAGGTCGGCCGTGGCCGTTCCTCGGTGGTTATAGATCCTCCACAGCCGCTTGCGGCCCGGATCCAGCACCTTGGAGGGCGTCTCCGAGATCTTGATCGCCGCGGTCCACTCGCTGCTCGAGTCCTTGACCGCGACCAGCTTGAAGACACCGTTGGGGCTCGGGCAACCGTCCGAGGTGACCAGGCGGGTACCCACTCCGTAGACGAGCCGGTCCAGCAGGCTTCCCGCATCCACCCCGTAGTCACCGGCCTCCTCCAGGATCTGGTTTCGCACCTGCCAGATGGTGAGCTCGTCCAGATCGGAGGAGAGCACGATCGCCACGTCTTCGAAGCCGGCCCGGTCGAGCATGGCTGCGGCCCTGACCGCCAGGTAGGCCAGGTCGCCCGAATCGAGCCGGATCCCCACCGGTCGGTGGCCTCTTCGGCTCAACTCCTCGAATACCTTGATGGCGTTTGGCAGGCCCGACTCGAGGGTGTTGATCGTGTCGACGAGGAGCAGGCAGTCATCGGGATACAGGTCGGCATAGGCCCTGAAGGCCTCGAGCTCGCTCCCCGATTCGGCGATGAACACCTGGACCAGCGAATGGGCATGGGTGCCGCGCGACTCGAAGCCCAGCCGGTGGGAGGTGGCGAAGTTGGAGGATCCCGCCGCGCCGCCGATGAGAGCCGCCCGGGTGGCCGAATCGGCTGCAGGGCCGGGCGCCCGTCGCATCCCGAATTCCAGCACCGCGGTCCCCCCGGCCGCCTCCACCGCCCGGGAGGTCTTGGTGGCCACCAGCGTGGCGTAATTGAGCCGGTTCAGCAGGGGGGTCTCAAGCAACTGGGCCACGGCCAACGGCGCCTCGACGGTCACGACCGGCGTCTTGGGATGCACCACCCGGCCTTCCGGAATCGCCCACATCGAGAGGGACGCGAACCCGTCCGATCGGGTCAGCCATTCGATGAAGGGGTCGCCGAAGAGGCGCTTGCCGGAGCTGGTCTGCACTGTGCGCAGGGCGTCAGCCTCCGCGGGCCCGAACCAGGTGTGCTCCATCCAGTCGATCAGCGGTCCGAGGCCGGCGGTGATGCAGTATCCGGCCTGGTGGTCGCCGTAGTCGGGATAATGCCGGAAGTGGTAGTCGAACTGGGCGGTCCGGTCGGCCAGACCATAGCTGTGGTAGAGCTGAGCCATGGTCAGCTGGTAATGATCGGTGGCCAGGATGCCCTCGGTGAGCACGCCGCCACGTTACCCGAGCAGGTACTCTCAAGACGTGACTGCCTATGCGCCGGACACCGCGCTGGTCGTGGTGGACGTCCAGAACGACTTCGCCGATCCGGATGGAAGCCTGTACGTTCCGGGCGGGGACACTCAGGTGGTCCCGGCGGTGAACCACCAGATCACCTTGGCGTTGGAGGCGGGCGCCTCCGTCTTCTACACCCAGGACTGGCACCCGGAGCGGACCCCGCACTTCGCCATCGACGGGGGCATCTGGCCGGTTCATTGCGTGGCCGGGACCGCCGGCGCCGACTTCCACCCCGACCTCCGGATCGAAGGCCCCAGTGTCCACAAGGGCGCCGGGGGGGAGGACGGCTACTCGGGATTCACGATGCGTGATCCGACGTCGGGCGAGGAGATTCCCACCGAGCTGGCTTCCATGATCAGGAAGGCGGGTTGCCACCACGTCGTGGTGGTGGGGCTGGCCCTCGACTATTGCGTGAAGGACACGGCCCTCGATGCAGCCAGGGAAGGGTTCGACACCACCGTGCTCCTCGCTGCCACCGCGGCGGTCAACCTGGACCCCGGCGACGGGAAGGCGGCGGTCGAGCAGCTACGCGGGGCGGGCGTAACGGTCGATTGAGCGACGTTTCCCGGATGTGTTCCGGGCCGTCGTTGCCGCCCAGCAGGTCAGCGGGATGTCTTCGGTGCCTTCCTAGTACATCACCAGGCCGCCGCTGACGTTGATGGTGGCGCCGTTTACGAAGCTGGCGTGCCGGGAGGCGAGGAACACCGCCACTGCCGCCACCTCCTCGGGGCGGCCCATCCGGCCTAGGGGGCACTGGGCGGCAGTACGGGCGGACATCTCGGGAGGGTTGTCCAGGTGTTGCATCGGGGTGTCGATCTGGCCGGGCGAGATGGTGTTGACCAGGATTTCGTGCGGACCGAAGGAGCGGGCCAGGCCACGGGTCATGGCGACGATCCCGGCTTTGCCGATCACGTAGGCGTCGCTCCCCAGGAACGGCCCGGTCATCCAGGCCATCGAGGCGAAGTTGATGATGCGGCCGCCACCCCCGGCTGCCACCATCGCGTTGCCCGCCTCGCGACTCAGCAGGAATGACGCTTTCACGTTCACGTCCATCTGCAGGTTCCAGGCCTCGTCGTCGACCTCGTCGAGGCTGCGCCGGCGGAGCACCGCGGCTACGTTGGCCAGCGCCCACAGGTCGCCGAGACGCTCCACCAAGGACGCGACCAGCTGCGGTATGGCCGATGAGTCGGAGAGGTCGAACACCACCGGCAGGTGACCGTCTCCCGGGAGCTCCGACAGGGTGGATCGGAGACCCGGCTCGTCCCGATCGATGGCCGCCACACGGGCCCCGGCCGCGGCCATGGAGATGGTGACCGCACGCCCGATCCCGCTGGCTGCGCCGGTGACGATCACGCCGCGGCCTGCCAACCCGGCGCCCAGGTACGACCGGCCGGAGCGGTTCGGGCTGTCCGCGGTCGATGGAGTGGTGCCGGTCATGGCCGTCCGGCGGCGGCCGTCCGGGCCAGGCCCGGAACCGCCAGCAGGCGGGCCGGGTTGGTGACCATCAGGGTTTCCACCTCCGCATCGCCCCAGCCTGCGCTCCTGAGCAGCGGGACCACATGATCGAGGATGTGGGCGTATCCCCAGCCCCCGTAGGCCAGCAGGCGGGTCTTCACCCCGCCCATGTCCTGGGAGACGAACAACTGATCGGCGAAGCCTTGCTCGGCCAGGTCCGCAATCCGCGCCACCACGTCGAAGTCGCTGGGCGGGTACTTGCCCAGGCCGATCAGCGAGTGGTCGAAGCCCATCAGGTCGAAGCCGAGGTTGGTCCCCCTGCCCAGCAGGTCGACCAGGTAGGGCGGATGGCCGACCGCCGTGTTCATGTGGCCCAGGATCACCCGGCGGGGGTCGACCCCCTCTGACTCGAGGATGTCGAGCACATGCCCGCCCTCGAAGCCCCACGGGTGTACGTGGATGCTGATCGGTAGGCGGGTCTCGAGATGGGCCCATGCCGCGGCCCGGACGACACGTTCCTCCTCGGGTTGGACCGGGTCGCCGGTTCCGATCTCCCCGATGATTCCGGGACGGACACCGGTGTCGCCCACCCCGTGGCGCCACTCGTCGATCAGCTCGCCGGCGATGGCTTCCGTGGTTCGCCGGGCAATGTCGGGCGGATGGCTTCCGGCCAGGTAGTAGCCACCGCCCATGATCACCTGCACCCCGCTGTGCTCGGCGATGCGCTGCAGGATGCCGGGATCCCTTGACAGGTGGCTGGGGGTCACGTCCACGATGGTGCGGCCTCCGGCCGCGCGGAACGGCTCCAACTCGGCCACGACCTGATCGGGATCCGTCTGGTGGTAGTTGTCCGGGAAGCCGCCGGGGTTCCATCGGGCTTCGGCGGCAGTCTCGAGGGTCAGCGGCGCCTCCGAGACCACCGGGTAACCGTGGATGCGGAGGATCGGCCGGCAATCCATGTGGAGGTGTTCGTGGATATGGGTAGGACCCAGTTCGGAGACGGGAACGGGTCCCCACACCGTCATCGCCCGAGGGCGCCCCTCCGGCTCCGGAACGTTCACCAGCCCGATCCGAAGTCGATCACCGAGCGGACCACCCGCCCGGCCCGGAGATCATCGAGAGCGTCGTTCACCTGATCGAGCGGCCGCCGGTTCCCGACCAGGTGGTCGGTAGTGATGGCGCCGCCGCGGTGGAGGTCCAGCACCTCCCGGATGTCCAAAGGGGTGAAGCCGCGGGAGCCCGAGAGGGCGGCTTCCCTCCAGATCAGGTCCATGGCATTCACCGGGAAGGGGTCCAGCGTGGCGCCGACCGCGATCACCCGGCAGCCGATGCCGGCGGACTCGACCGCCTGAGAGAAGACCTCCGCCGACCCGACCGTCTGGATGATGATGTCCGGTCCTCCCGGTCCGGCTGCCTCCTTGACCCGCTCGCTGATACCGGGGCCCGTCCTGATAGCGACCTCGGCCCCCATCCTCACGGCCAGTTCGAGGCTCGCATCGGCGCGGCTCACCGCGATCACGCGGCAGCCCAGGTAGGCGGCCAGCTGCACGGCGTTGGCCCCGATCCCTCCGATCCCGAATACCACGACCGTCTCACCGGGCCGGGCCGCGGCTCTCTGTACGAGAGCGTGGTAGGGCGTCGCCACCGCATCGGTGAGCACCGCCACCGCGGCCGGATCGTCATGTTCGGTCACCGGAATGACCGACCGGGCGGGGATGACCACCCGCTCGGCAAAGGCGCCGTTGAACTCCACGCCCATGCGGCGCACGCCCAGGCACATGTTGACCCGCCCGGACCGACATATCCGGCACGTCCCGCAGTAGTCGATGTAGTAGAGGGCTACCGGCTGGCCGATGCCGACCGAGTCGATCCCCGGACCCAAGGACGACACCACGCCGGCCGCCTCATGCCCGGGGATGATCGGAATGGTCGAGTCGAAGCCGCCCTTTTGGAGGAACAGATCGCTCCCGCAGACCCCGCACGCCCGGATGTCGACCACGACCTGTCCGGGACCCGGGACCGGATCGGGTATCTCGGTCAGTTCGAGCGGCCCACCGTATTCCCTGAGGACCGCGGCCCGCACCGCCTACCCCGTGCCGGGCAGTCCCAGCGAACCGGCGTCCGGCATGGGCGGAGCATCGAAGTTCGACGAGCCGAACACGTCCGGCTTCTTGCGTCCCACCCTGGTGTAGTACTCCTCGGGGACCTGGGTGGGATCCTTGAACATCTCCCACTGGCACTTCTGCCGCACGTCGGGGTCCGGATCGGTGTCCGGGTAGATAGGTGGATCCACGGTCCGGACCGGGTAGCCGAACCGGTCCATCGGCATCTCCTCCATCAGGATGATGCAGTGCGCGCAGTAGAGGCAAACCCCCTTCTGGTAATGGTTCCAGGAGGCCTCCTCCTGGCTGACACCCCAGTTGTAAGGGGGTTCCATGCGGGCCGGGGTCCCCTCGATCCAGTCTCCCCGGATGGTGCGCTGGCCCGATGAGCAGGGGTCGAACCGCAGGATGAAGCGATCGTCGGTCTCGATCAGCTCGAAGTCACCGGTGCGTTCCGGTCCCACCAGGTGGCCTCGCATGGACTCGCACGCCACGTTCATCAGCGTCTCGAGGGCTTCGTCCCAGGGGTGCTTGTCGATGTCGAACTTCTCGTAGCGCCACGCGAACAAGGGCTCCAGCACGACCTTGTACATGTCCACGATGCCCTCGCCGCCGAAGCGGTCTTGTATCTCCGACATGAGGCCGTAGGTGTGGTCGACATCCCGGTCGTGGGTCTGCCGCCATGTCTCCTTCATGGTGTCGAGGGCGGCCAGCGCCTGGTCGGCCTCCTCCCGGAAGAGGTGGGACAGCAGCTTTCTCTGTGCCCGCTTGAAGCGGTCCCAGTGGCGGTGGGCGTTCCAGGGCGAGCCGTCGGGAAGGGTGATCTTGGTGACGATGTCGGCGGTAATGCCGGCCAGTTCTTCAGGGGACACGCCGTTGTTCTGCAGGAAGTTGCTCAGGTCGTTGATCCACTGGCGGTAGAGGATGAAGCAGACGCTGGCCTCGTCGATGAAGTAGTCCGCCAGATCTGCGGCGTGGTCCCAGCGTTCCTCGGCCACAGCCTCGCGGATCTTCCGGTAGGTGGAGATCTTCTGGTCTTCCCAGCTGCCGAGGCGGATCCTTCTGCCGACCGCCTCAGAGAACTCGATACGGGTCTCGGTCGTCATACTTGCCTCCTTGCGGTAATGCTATGGGGATTCGTCGGTTGCCCGTGACGTGGAATCGACGCTATCGGCAGTCTACGGCCGTTGCCAAAGCGGCGCAGACCTGGCGCATCCGCTCACCGCTGAGCTTGCCCAGGCGCGAGGTGAGGTGGGCTACCGAGACGTTGAAAGTCGAATCCAGCTGCACCACGCTCGGGAGCGGCACGGGGTCATCGCCCGGTTCGAGTACGACCTCGGTGGCAAGATGGCGGTTCACCGTACTGCAAGGCGCCCCGATCACGCGTCGCAGGGCGGCTATCGCCGCGTCTCGCGACAGCACGACCACCGGCCGCCGGTGCTGATCCGAAACCTCGCACCACCACACCTCGCCTCGCTGCGGTAGATCTCTCACGTGGAGCCGACCGCGTCCAGGAAGGCGGCCGGGTTGCCCCACTCATCTTCGGCTTCCAGTGGTAGTGCGTCGTAGATGCCGTACGCCCGGTCGATCTCGGCGGCGTGCAGCTCCGCGCAGAGCGCGGCCAACGCCCGGTCGAGCAGAGAGGCATTGTTCAGGTCCGGCAAAGCGGCTCTGGCCTGTTCCAGCAATCGGTCACTTACGGTCGTGCTTACCCTTATCCGTGGCATGGCATAAAGATAGCACGAAAGTGGGATGACCGGCCCGACAACTGCCGGACGTAGCCGGCTACGACTGTCGAGGTAGGGATGGGTCACGCCCGATGCCTTCGGTGCCCTACCCTGTCCGCCATGCCACCGAGGACACTATGAGGGCCAGGGCCTCGGCTGCCGTGATGCTCCCGTACTGGGAGTTCTGGGAGTCCAGTGCCGGGGGGGCATCCTTCCGCTCCGAGCGGCGGGGCCTGCTTGACGAAGTGGTCGAGCGGTTGCAGGGGGCGGGCGTCGATGTGGTGTGGTCGGGCATGGTCGACTCGCCGGAGGCCGGGGCCACGGCAGCAGAGGAGATCGGGGCTGCCGGCGCGCACGTGCTGGTGGTGGCGCAGTCGATGGCGGTTCCCCCCACCTATGCCATGGCCGCGCTCGATCCGTTGGGCGACCTGCCGGTGGTGGTGTGGGCGGTCCAGCGGGACCGGAGGCTCGGGGCGGGGTTCGACCAGTCGGATATCACCACGATGGGCGCGACGGTGGGCACGCCCATGCTGACCAACCTGCTGGTCCGATCGGGAAGGCCGTTCGAGCTGGTGGTGGGCGGGATAGGCGACGAGCCGCTCGTCGAGAAGCTGGCGAGAACGGCAGGCGCGGCTGCGGTGGCCCGCTCATTGGCATCGGCGCGGATCGCCCGGGTGGGTCGTCCCATCGACGGATACGACTGCGTTGATATCGATGATGAGGTCCTGAGGGCCGCCACCGGCATCGAGCTCATCCCCGTCGATCCGGCCGAGATCCGGACTCTCTACCTGGGAGTTTCCGATGTGTCGGGACTGGAGGCCGAGCTGGCGGGCACGTACGAGGACGCGACGGAAGACCAGGAGGACAGGACGCGCTCTCTGCGGCTGGCGGCGGCGGTGGAGGAACTGGATCGGGCCCGCAGCTTCGATGCCGGGGCCATGAACTGCCACGTGGCGGAGATCAGGTTCGGCGAGGAGCCGGGGGTCACCCCCTGCTTCGGCATCGGCCGGGAGACGACGAGGGGCGTGCCGTGGGCCTGCGCCGGCGACGTGCTCACCGCGGTGGCCATGCTGGTCGCCAAGCGGCTGGGTGGCGCGGCCCTGTACCACGAGATCGAGGCGATCGACTTCGAGACCGGCGAGGCGGCCATCGCCAACTCAGGGGAGCACGATCTCGGCTGGTGCGGTGACGGCACCCGTCCCCGGCTGCAGCCGAACCCCTGGTTCGGGTCGGACCCTATGACCGGCCTCTGCGCCTGGTTCGAGTTGCCGCCCGGCCCGGCCACCCTGGTGGGATTCACCCCCCACCACGACGAGCCGAGCGGCTTCCGGCTCATAGCCGCCGAGGGGGAGATCACCGGCAGGTCGTTCCCGGACAGTCCCACGGTGGGGGGCGCCTTCCGGTTCGCGGGCGGGCAGCCGGTGGGCGAGGCCTGGCGGCGCTGGGCGCTGGCCGGCGCCAACCATCACAGCGCGGCCGCTCCGGGATCCCTGGCCAACGAGGTGGGAGTCGTAGCCCGCTACGTCGGGATCGGCTTCGCCCAGGTCTCGTAGATGGTTCGCCCGTCAGGACCGGGTGCTGGCGAGGGCAACAGATCGGGTCCCTGATCGAGTAGGAAACCGAAGAGAACGCGAAAACCTGATATTGAAACTGTAAGAATGTTGTGATATATTATCCTACATGGAAGCGTTGCTCTCGTCGGTCATAAGTGTTGTCGGGGTCCTGTTGGGACTCATGTTCCTCTGGTTGCGGTCGGATATCAAGGCGCTCCGCTCTGTCGTGTCCGAGGTGGTCGCAACGCTCAAGGATCATGGCGAGAGGCTCGCCAGGCTCGAGGCCCTGCTCCAAAGAGGGCTTTAGGCGACGATCAGACGCTGGTGTCCCGCCGACGGAATCGGGCTATAGCCAGCCACGCCATCGCGACCGTCCCGGCCAGCAACAGGAAATAGGCCGGCTCGAACCCCTTGGCGAGGGGTGGATCATCGCCGAAGTACCAGTAGAAGGGTGAGACGAACCGGATCGGTCGGAGGCCGTCCGCCAGGGCGCCCAAGCCGTTCATCAGGAATGTGGCCAGGGCTGCGATGCCGGCGATCCGGACGGCCGGCAGGGACGTGCCCCTGAACCCCCACAGCAGGAGCGCCAGCCCCGCGAAGAACAGGCCGAGCAGGTAGAGCCCGGCGCCCGCCGCCAGGATCGGCCCGAACCCGAGTCCGGTCTCCCACCGGCGGTCAGCCAGCAAGGCGACGACTGTCGGGATCAGCACCACCAACCCGGCCGAGAGAGCGACGGCCGCCAGCTTGGAAACAACGACCCGACTACGGGACGACGGCTGGGCCAGCACCAGATCGAGCACACCGGAGTCCTCCTGGCGGACCAGAGCCATCGACACGCCGCGCACGCAGAAGAAGATCACCACTATCGGGCCGATCGATTGGTAACTGCGCGATGAGACGAACCCGGCCGGGGTGACGATCGCATCCGGATTGGTCATGCCGAACATGACGAACACTTCCCGGGGCATGGAGGTGACCAGGGCTGCCAGCGCTTCGGCATCCTGAGCGAGGGCCGGCCACGCCGAGAACATGGCGAGGGACAGCAAGCCGAGGCCCCCGCCCCACGCCCAGACGGACCGGCGACGATCCCAGATGACCTTGCGGAACGGATCGGTGAGGAGCCACGCCGCCCGTGGTTGCCGAGCCCGCCGCCGCGCTCGCCGCCGGACCTTGACATCAGGCAAGGCTGCCCGCTCCGTGGCGATGTCCCTCCGGTCGAACAACAGCACCGCGACCACCAGCAGGACGGCGGTGGTTATAAGCAGCCACAGGTGACCGGCGCCGAAACCTGTGATCAGCGGGTTGGGTTCCCGGTACCAGGTGAACGGGCTCAGCCCTCCCGCACCCTCCAGCCAGGGGAACAGGCCAGAGAAGCTGGTCACGAACCACGCCAGGAGCGCCAGCAACCCGGCCATCCCGCCGGCGGTGGCCGACCGACCCGTAAACGCCCCTACCAGCAGGGCCACCGCGCCGAAGGACGTACCGAGCAGCCAGAGCGACAGGCCGGCCGCCGCCACACCCACCACGGGCAGGTCCAGTCCGAAGACGGGATTCGCAACCAGGAGCGCGACGGTGATCACGGCCACCATCAGCAGGGTGGCCGCCGCCACGCCGCCTGCCTTCTCAAGGAAGACCCGACGCCGGGATACCGGATTGGACAGCAGCATGTCCATCAGACCTTCCCGTTCTTCGGTGGACGTCTCGGCGACCATCGCGCTGATCACGAAGATGAGGATCAGGAGCGGCGCGAACAGCGCGAAGAACTCGGCCGACAGGAACCCCGCCGCCGTCAGGAATGTGGCCAGATCGGTTCCGACGGCAGCGAACATCTCCGGCGGGACCTGTTCCATGATGTCGTTGAAGCCCTGGTTGTCCCGCAGGATCGGGAACAGGGCTCCCAGCCAGACGACCAGCGCAACCAGGCCGAGGCTGTTACCGATCAGGGCCCGGCGCCGG
The DNA here is from genome assembly GCA_009838635.1 of Acidimicrobiia bacterium. Classification (GTDB taxonomy): domain Bacteria; phylum Actinomycetota; class Acidimicrobiia; order Spongiisociales; family Spongiisociaceae; genus Spongiisocius. Next base: position 38,836 of record VXRE01000002.1, read on the forward strand.
TCCCGCAGGCTCTTGACCAGGATGGCGGTGGTCAAGGCGCGCTTCCTCCCGGTCCGGATTCGGGATCCCCTTGCCCGTAGTAGGAGAGAAAGACGTCATCGAGGTCGGCTTCATCGGTGTGGATGGCGATCGCCCCGGCGTCTGCCGCGGCCCGGATCACCGCGTCCTGAGGCCCCGAGACGCTCAGGCTCAACAGCCTGCCGCCGTCACGGGCCTCGACCGACATGACTCCCCGGAGACCGGCGAAGCCCGACGGGTCGGCCGGCCGCGCGAACTCGATCGTCAGGTTGGACTGGACCTTGCTGCGGAACCCGTCGAGGGTGTCCACGGCGATCAGATGACCTTGGCGGATGATCCCCACCCGGTCGGCCATCCGTTCCACCTCGGGCAGGTAATGCGAGGACAGGAACACGGTGCGGCCCTCGGCCCGCACCTCGCCGAGAAGTGTGGCGAACTCCTGCTGCATGAGGGGATCGAGGCCGCCGGTCGGCTCGTCGAGTATCAACAGCTCGGGCTCGTGCATGAATGCGTTGACCAGTCCCACCTTCTGGCGGTTGCCCTTCGAGTACTCCTTGATACGCCGGTCCAGGTCCAGTTCGAACCGGTCGGCCAGCAGGGTCGTGGCTGCGGCGGTGTCGACACCCCGGAGCCGGCTGAAGTAGAGGAGGAACTCCCGTCCGGTCATCGACGGGTAGAGGGCCAGATCCCCGGGCAGGTATCCGACGCGGCTCCGGATGGCCACCGAGTCGGCCGTGATGTCCATGCCGAACACGGTTCCCGAACCCCTGGTCGGCTGCAGGAAGTTGAGGAGCAGGCGGATGGTGGTGGTCTTGCCCGCGCCGTTGGGACCGATGAACCCGAACACCTCGCCCACCTCGACGGCGAGGTCCAGGTCGACGATGCCGGCGGCGTCACCGTAGTACTTGGTGAGACCTCGGGTTTCGATCGCTTCTGACATGCCTCACCTTCCTTCCCGGGATGAATTGGCGGCGATGAAGGCCAATACCCGCTCCCAGGCGTCGACCGAGTCCTGCGCGAACTCGCCGTGCCGGCGGTCGAAGAACGAGTGAGGAGCGCCCGGGTATACCACGACCTCGTGGGGAACCCCGGCTCCCGCCAGGGCATCCTCCAACTCCTGGACTTCTTCGAGCGGGATGCTGGGATCGTCTCCGCCCATGAGGGCGAGGATCGGGCATGCCATGCCGGCTACCCGGTCTATGGCCCCGGCGGTCTCCTCCGGACGGCGGGGTCTGCCGTAGAAGCCGATGGCGCCGGAGAGCGCGAGGCCGTTGGCGGCCTGGTGCCAGGAGGCGGATCCGCCGAAGCAGAAACCCATGGTGAAGACCACGCGCTCCGGATCGCGTGCCCGGAGATGGGAGACGGCTGCGGCCACGTCGTCCCGGATGCCGGCGAACGTGGTGTCGTGGACATGGGGCCAGAAGTCCCACTCGTGGGGTCGCTCACCGAGCCCGGCGGTGCGTCCGAAGTAGTCGACGGCCACCGCGTCGTGGCCGGCGTGGGCCAGCAGTAGGGCCAGTTCCTTGTAGAACCGGAACAAGCCCCGCACGTCGGGCAGGACCACCACCGCGGCCGTCGAGGGCGTGCCTCCGGCGGCCTCGAATGCGGAGAAGCGGTTGCCGTCCCGCGCGGTCAGCACCAGGTCGCGGCCCTGTGCCGGTCGATCCCCCTTCGGGATGGGAGGAGCGGAGTCCTGGTCGAAACACACGTCTGCCTACTTCTAGCGTTCCGCTACACCGCGGTATAGGTTATCCGCAGCATTGCGGCGGTCCGGCGTAGCACATCCCCCTGGTGGCCCGGTAGCACGGCAGCGTGGTGGGTGGCGCCCGCCTCGCACCATCGGGCGTAGGCCTCGGCAACTTGTCCCGAGTCGAACCGGAACATCCCGTTGGGGCCCTCCATGGCGTGGTGCTTCGAGTCGAGGATCCGGCCCTCGGCGCCGACCAGGACCCATCCGTCGCTGTGATCGATCGGGCTGAGGCTGATCAGCGTGGCCGGTCCTTCCGGGAGCTCGAAAGCCACCGCGGTCCCCGGTCCGTGATCGCCCATGTAGTGGTCTTCGGGGAGCAGGGTCACGCCGGAAGACGCCGCCCGGATGGTGAGGTCGCCCTCTCCGCCGTTGGCCACCAGTATCCAGTTCCCCGGGAAGTCGAGCTGATACAGCTCGCAGTAGAGGGCCGATCCGGCGAGGCGCTTTCCGATGGCCAGAGCGATCGCGGTGGGTATGTCCCCCGTACATGCGAAGGGCACCCCGGCCTCGGCGCACAAGGCCACTCCAAGGCAGGCGGTCACGCCCACCTCGGGGTTCCAGCGGAGAGCGTCGCCGTGGCAGTTGACCGCCCCGGCGTTGGCATCGTTCTGGTGGCACAACTCCCTCATGGCCAGAGCGAGCCGGGCGGAGCGGCCAAGGACCTGATCGTCGACCCGGTCGGCCTCGAAACGATCCCGCAGTTCACCGACGAGAGCGGACACCTCGCCGGCGCCCACCGCCCGGAACGCCGCCGCGATCCCCGGCGGGTCGACGTCGATGACCTCGACCCCCAGATCGACCAGTTGCTCGCCGCTGACCTCGACGTCCATATAGCCGGGGATGGGCTTGCCGATGGTGAGCAGCCGGGACTTGGTGACCGTGGCGGCCGCATCTGCGGCCCTCAGCGTCTCGCCGAGGACGGTGTCGAGATCATCCCCGATGACCGAGGAGACCAGCGTGGTGAACTGCCGGCCCATCCGGACGAGCACGTTCGTGAACATGACCAGACCGACCGTCAGGCTCCTGCGGGTGGCCTCCTCGGTGGCGTAGTCGTCCGGGACCTCGATGAGTTCCTGTGCCCCGACCGCCACCACCGGCACCCGGGGGAGATTCCGGATCGCCTCCCATCCGTAGCTGGGCGGGGCGGCCATGGTGGGCGCGAAGACGATCACATCGACGTCGGAGTGGGCGAACAGCAGCCCGGCCTCCCGTCCCGCTTCGTCATTGTCCACCACCCCCGGGTAGAAGACCGATCCGAACTGCTCGAGCCGGGTCCGCAAAGCGTCGGCGAATGCCGTGCGCTCCTGGCGGAACTCGGGCGGCATGGCCGCATCGAACAACCCGAAGTAGACCGCCAGCAGTCCGATCCTGAGAGTGGGGGCGTTGTCACCGGGCATACCTGTCCTCGTCATGGCTCAGTCCGATTCTGACACACTGCCGGGAGCGTTCGGCGGCGGGGTGCCCGTGATAAGGTATCGAGAGTCGGATTCCCAGGTGCCGAAGCGAGCCGCCGGCCCCGGTGCCGCGGGTGGAACCTGCAAGGGAGAAGTGATGACCCCACTCCCATCCGGTCGATCGCGCGGTAGTTAGCAGGGATTATGTCGCTGGACGCGATTCTGGTGCTCGCCATTCTCGTCGGAACGGTCGTCCTGTTCGTTGCCGAGAAGTACCCCCTCGACATGGTGGCACTGCTCGGTCTGGGCGCCCTGCTGGGTCTGGGTCTGGTCACGCCACAGGAGGGGTTCTCCGGATTCAGCAATCCGGCGACCCTCACGGTGGCTGCCATGTTCATCCTGAGCGCGGGCCTCCAGAAGACCGGCGCCACGGCTGCGGTAGGACGGGTCATGGTGCGTTTCGGCAAGGACCACTACAGCGCGCTGGTGGTCGTGATGAGCACGATCACGGTGATGTCGGCGTTCGTCAACAACACGGCAGCGGTGGCGGTCTTCATCCCGCTGGTCACGATTCTCGCCAACCGGCGCAGAGTCTCCGCCTCCAAGCTGCTCATCCCGCTCTCCTACGCCTCTCAGTTCGGGGGCGTCTGCACTCTGATCGGCACCTCTACCAACCTGCTGGTCAGCTCGATATCCGAGCAGGCCGGGTACGGGTCGTTCAGCATGTTCGAGTTCAGCCGGATGGGCCTGATCCTCTTCGCCGCAGGAGTCACCTTCTTCCTTGTGTTCGGGCGCTGGCTGCTACCAGACCGCCAGGTGAGCGAGCTCGCCAGCACCTACAACCTCGGCGAGTACGTCACCGAGATGCGGGTGCGGAGTAACTCGCCGCTGGTCGGCCAGACCGTGCTCGAGAGCCGCCTCGGTGAGGAGCACGACGTCACCGTGCTACGCGTTCTGCACATCGGGGATGCCGGATGGGCGCCGCTCCGGCAGGTCCTCGAACCGGATCAGGTGCTCCTCGTGCGCGGCGAGATCAACGAGTTGATCCGCCTGCGCGACTCCATGGGCCTGGAGCTCAATGTCGACTTCGAACTGAGGGACGAGACGCTGCAGACCGAGGACCTGCGCCTGGTGCAGGCCCTGGTCGCGCCGGGGTCCGATCTCATCGGCCACACCCTCAAGGAACTGGACTTCCGTAACCGCTACAAGGCGCTGGTGCTGGCCATGCAGCGCCGGGGCGAGACGATCCACGACCGGCTCAGCACCGTCACCCTCAGCCTCGGCGACGTGATACTGATCCAGGCACACGAGGCGGAGATCAGGGCGCTGCGGCGCAACAGAGGCTTTATCGTGCTCGACGAGGTCCCGGGTACGGCCCTACGACACCGCGCCCCCTTGGTGATAGGGATCCTCGTTGCTGTCGTCGGGTTGGCCGCCTTCAACGTCTTCCCGATCCTCGTGACGGCGCTGCTCGGTTGCCTCGCGTTGTTGCTGACCCGCGTGCTGAGACTGGACGAGGCGTACCAGGCCATCAACTGGCAGGTCATCTTCCTCCTCGCCGGGATCCTCCCGCTCGGGATAGCCATGCAGACCAGCGGCGCGGCCGGGTTCCTGGCGGAGCGGGCGGTGGGAGTGGTGGGCGGCATGGGGCCGGTGGCCGTGCTCGCGGTCATCTACCTGATGACCTCGGTGATGACCGACACGATGAGCAACGCCGCGGCCGCGGTGCTCCTCGCGCCCATAGCCATCTCCACTGCTGAGCAGATCGGCGTCGACCCGCGGCCCTTCCTGATGGCGATCACCTTCGCCGCCTCGACCGGCTTCTCCACGCCGGTGGGTTACCAGACGAACACGATGATCTACAACGCGGGTGGCTACAAGTACACCGACTTCCTGCGTACCGGCGTGCCCCTCAGCATCATCTTCTGGATCCTGTCGGTGATCTTCATCCCCCGTCTCTGGTCCTTCTGATCGCACGGTGAACCGGAGCACTGGAAACAGGGACGGCACGATGGGTTACTTCGCAGGCAGATCCAACGGGCCGAAGGCTCCTGTCGACGGGGCGGCCTCGTGACCTGGGAGATCGGGTTCCTGATCCTGCTGCTGGTGGTGATGGCCTACCTGTTCCTGACCGCCAAGCTTCCGGTGGACCTGACTGCCTTCCTGGGCCTGGCGGTGCTGATCGTCGGAGGCTACGTGGGGCCTACGGAAGCCTTCAGCGGCTTCGCCTCGCCGGCCGTGATAACAATGCTCGCCATCTTCATCATCAGCGCCGCCCTGCTCTACACGGGGATAGCCGACGTAGTGGCGTCCAAGGTCTACACCCTGGTGGGCAGCAAGGAGGTCCCGCTGATCATCACCCTCATGCTGGTGTCGGGCATCCTCTCCGCGTTCATGAACAACATCGCCGCCACCGCGGTCCTGATGCCGGCGGTGGCGGGAATCGCCCGGAGGGCGGGGCTACCGGCTTCGCGCCTGATGATGCCCCTCGCGTTCGGGTCGATCCTGGGCGGCACGACCACCATGGTGGGCACCCCACCCAACATCGTCGCCGCCACCATCATCGCCGAGCGGGACATGACGCCGTTCGGTCTGTTCGACTTCACTCCCATCGGGTTGGTGCTCCTCGCCGCCGGAATCCTGTTCATGATCACGGTCGGCCGGCGGCTTCTTCCCGACCGTCAGGTGGGTCCTGCCGAGTCGGAGGCGGATGAGTTGACCCACATCTACCAACTCGAGGAGCGCCTGTTCACGATCCGCATTCCCGAGCCGTCCGCCATGGACGGCGTCACCCTGTCCGACGCCCACCTGTCCGGTGCCCTGGGCATCAAGGTGGTAGCCATACACCGGGGCGCCAAGCACCTCTCCCCGACGGCCGACACCCTTCTGAGGGGCGGTGACGTTCTTCTCGTGGAGGGCAGGCTGTCGGACCTCGAGGACCTGCTGCGGGTCGGGGAAGTGGAACTCCAGCCGACCTCGACCCGCCAACTCCCCAGGCCGAGACGAGGTTTCACCGCCATCAGGTTCGAGGTTCCCGCCTCGTCGAGCCTGGCGGGAACGAGCCCGCGCGAAGCGCGCTTCAGGGACCGTTACGAGGCGGTGATCGTAGGCGTGGAGCGGGATGGGGAGGTCATGCGGGAGAACCTGGCTTCCCGGACCATCCACGCCGGGGATCATGTGATCGCTATCGGGCCCCGCTCCCAGCTGCTGGAGATGCAACCCGACCCGAACTTCCTGGTGAAGGACCTGGGGTTGTCGGCGATGCAGGCCTTCGAGGGCCATCTCTCGGTGCTCCGTGTCCCGGAGGGTTCCTCGCTGGCGGGATCGACGGTGGGGTCGAGCCGGCTGAGCGAACTGGTGGGAGTCACGGTCGGAGGGATCATCCGTGATGACGTCACCCGTCTCGACGTGCATCCCGACGACGTGCTCGAGGCCGGCGATGGTTTGCTGGTGGCGTGCGAGCCGGCCCGGTTCGAGAGGTTGGTCCGGCTCGGTGACGTAGAGGTGGATTCCCGGGTGGGTGAGGGAGAGCTCGAGTCGGAGAACTTCGGTATCGTCGAGGTGGCGCTGGCGCCTCGCTCGGCGATCGAGGGCAAGACCTCACGCGAGCTGCAGTTCCGGGATCGCTACGGCCTCCAGTTGCTGGCGGTCTGGAGGGACGGCCGCTCCATCTACGAGGACCTGGCCGATCTGGCGTTCCGCTTCGGTGATGGATTGCTGGTGCAGGGTCCTTGGGAGCGGATCAGCCTGCTCGGTTCCGACCCCGACTTCGTGGTGCTCTCACCGGCGGGGATGCGGCCTCGCCGTCCCAAGAAGGCCCCCATCGCGCTGGGAGCGTTGCTGCTGATGGTCGCGATGGTGGTGCTGGGCATCCAGCCCATCCACGTGGCCGCCTTCATCGCCGCCAGCCTCGTGTTGCTGTTCGGCACCGTCACCATGGAGGAGGCATACCGGGCCATCGAGTGGCGCACCATCTTCCTGGTGGCGGCGGTCCTGCCGGTGGGGATCGCCATGGAGAGCACCGGCGCGGCGTTGCTCCTGGTCAGCAGGGCCAGGGAGTGGCTGGGACCGATGGGCCACCTCGCCATCCTCATCGCCCTGGTGGTACTTGCCAGCCTTCTCAGCCAGGCTCTTGACGGGGCCCCGGCGGTGGTCCTCCTGGCGCCGGTCGCCCTCGAAACGGCTGCTCAGCTGGGCATGAACCCCTACGCGGCCATGATGGGGGTGAGCCTGGCCGCGTCGGCCGCCTTCATGACTCCGTTCAGCCACAAGGCCAACCTCCTCGTCATGGGAGCGGGTGGTTACCGGGCCATCGACTATGCCCGCGTCGGTACTCCGCTGACCGTGGTCGTCCTAGGCATAGTCGTCGCCCTGGTACCGGTCTTCTTCCCCATCTGAGGCGCCGCGCGGCACCCTGCCGGTAAGTCGCGCGTTCGGCACCGGTGTCCGAGGCCTCGGCAGCATAGGGCCGATGGGCACCCGATTATCTAGGCTGGGAAGGTGAGCGAGCCGGGCAACGTGGCAGGCGACTTTGGTCAGCCGACGAGGGTGATCCTCCGCGGATCACTACGAGAGGCGACGAAGGCTCCTCCCACCGTCTACAAGACGGTCGGAGGCCAGCGATTCTTCGACGATCTCGTCGATCGTTTCTACGATGCCGTGGAGGGAGACCCGCTGCTGCGGCCCATGTATCCGCGGGACCTGCGGAGATCCCGCGAGCGCCTGGCCGGCTTCCTGGCCCAGTACTGGGGCGGGCCGCCGCGCTACAGCGAGGAGCGGGGCCATCCCCGCCTGCGGATGCGCCACATGCCCTTTGCCATCGGCCCTGCCGAGCGTGACGCCTGGATGGCGCACATGGCCGCCTCTCTCGATGTCGCAACCCTGGCCGACGGCACCGGCCGCCCCCTCCCTGCCGAGGTCCGGGCCGCCATGTTCGACCACTTCGACAACGCCGCCACCCACCTGATCAACCAAACCGGCGCTTGACCGGGACGGGACTCGCATGATGTTGCCCGAGAACCGTTCCTTCGAATTGTCCCGGCAGCTTCTCGAAGGCGCCATAGACATCCACGTCCACGCCACACCGCACCTGCCCAGCAGCCCGCGACGGCTGGACCCCATCGAGGCGGCCACCGAGGCCCGGGACGCCGGCATGCGCGCCATCGTGCTGATGGATGTCTTCCAGATGACCAACGGGATCGCCTGGATCGTGAACCGGGCCGTTCCCGACTTCACGGTCTACGGCGGTCTGATCCTCAATACCGCGTACGGCGGCCTGAACCCTCGGGCTGTCAAGACGGCGATCGGGTACGGTGACGGCGCCAGGTTCGTCAGCCTGGGCGCTCATTCCACCTACTACCAGGCCTCCCGGGAGGGCCGGATCGTGGACGGGAAGTTCACACCACTGAAGGACCTGTACCCGGAGTTCAGGAGGGAGGAGGTGGATAGGTCCATCCGCATCCCCGTGGAAGGGGCGGTGGGGCCCGAACTGGACGAGATCCTGAGCGTCATCTCGGACCATCCCCGTGTCTTCCTGAACACGGGCCACGTCTCGCCCGAGGAGGCCATCCGCCTGGTCGAACTCGCACACGAGTACGGCATCGGCAACGTGCTGGTAGCCACCGCCGTCACCCAGGCTGCTTCGACGGACCAGCTCCTGTACATGGCCCGGAGGGGCGCCTTCATCGAGTACACCCTGGGCGCCTACACGCACACCACGTCGATCCCCAAGACCCATTACTACGTAGAGCTGGAGTACGCGGCGGACGAGGAGATGACGGGGGAGGCGAGTGGTGGCATCCGGAAGGCCGCCGAGCAGATGCGGCAGGTGGGCACCGAAAGCTGCATCCTGGCGACGGACTTCGGTGGGTACACGTTGCCGGCGCCGGTCGAAGGCCTGCGCGAGTTCATCGCCTGCCTCCTTGACCTGGGCGTGCCGGCCGAGGACATCCGCAGGATGGTCAGGGCCAATCCCGGGAAACTCCTCGGCCTCGATCCGTAATTAACCTGGTGGGTGGATGAGATCGGACGCCGTGACCGTGGAGGAATACCTGGCGAGCCTTCCCGAGGATCGACGGGAGGCGATCTCGGTGGTGCGGTCGGTCATCCTCGACCACCTGCCCGAGGGATACGAGGAGGAGATGCGCTGGGGGATGATCTCCTACGAGGTGCCGCTCGCGATGCAGCCGGACACCTACAACGGCAAGCCGCTCATGTACGCGGCCCTTGCCTCCCAGAAACGGCACATGGCCGTCTACCTATCGGGCGTCTATGCGGATCAGGCAGCCCGTGACGACTTCGAGCAGGCGTACCGGGCTACGGGCAAGCGTATGGACATGGGCAAGAGTTGCGTCCGCTTCCGCCGCCTCGACGACCTACCTCTCGAGGTCATCGGGGAGGCCGTCGCCCGCTATCCGGTCAACAACTTCGTCGACCTCTACCACCGCGCTCGCCGCCGCTGAATCCCCGGATCGGCGGCCGGAGATTAGAACGCCTTCTGGACGTCCCCGCTCCGAAGGCCCCTGCTACGGTCAATCAGTGGCAAAAGGCGGCTTGGCGATTGCCTTGCACCAGCGCGATGGGAGGTAGAAGATGCTCCGAGGGACGTGGTATAGGTTCAGACCCGGGTTGGTGATCGTCTCGGTCTTCGTCCTCCTCGCCGCGGCTTGCGGTGACGACGAGGAGACCGCCGAGCCGGTGGCAACCCAAGCCCCCGCTACTACCGCGGCGGCGGCGCCGGAAACTACTGCGGTGATGGCTGATGAGCCGATCAAGTTGGGTTATATCTCTGGTGGTGATGCGGATCCGTTCGTGTTCATCGTGACTGAGAGTATCCGTGATGCGGCTGCTGCGGCTGGGGTGGAGTTGTTCGAGTGTGACGCGAATTTCTCTACGGATACGGCTATCCAGTGTGCTCGGACTTTGGATGCTCAGGGGTTGGATGCGGTGATCAACTGGCAGTTCTTCCCGGATGCTGCTGAGGCGGTTTGCGAGGCGTATGGTGATCTGCCGACGGTGACGATGGACGTACCGCAGGGTCCGTGTGAGCGGGTGTTCGTGGGGTCGAACGGTTACGAGGCCGGTTTGGTGGCCGGGGCCGGTTTGGGTGATTTCGCCCAGTCGGAGTTCGGTTGCGATTTCGATCTGTACGTGTCGATCGAGAACCTGTCTTCGCCTGATATCAATGCTCAGAGGGCTGGTGGTTCGCGTGAGGGCTTCGAGGGTGTTTGCGGGGCTGTTCCGGATTCGAAGTTCCGGATTGTGGACAAGCGTCAGGGCGGTTCCGATGCGTTGGAGAACGTGCGGCGCCAGTTCACTGACATTTTGACGACGGTGCCGGACGCGACGGTGATCCTGGTGATGTCGAGTTTCGGTGATCCGGATGCGGCTTCTGCGTTCGCGGCGGCTGAGACTCAGGGCCGGGGTGAGCATGTGTTCATCGTTGGTCATGGTGCGGACGCTTCGGCGTGGCCGGACATTCTGAACAATCCGCAGTGGATCGGTGATGTGGCGTATTTCCCGGATCGGTACGGGAGTCTGGCGGTGCCGGCGGCTATCGCGTTGGCGATGGGTGATGACCCGGGCCGGGAGATCTTCATCGATCACCAGTTCCTCGACGCTTCCAACCTGACCGACGCCTACCCCGAAGCAGCCGGCATGGCCGAGGAGCCGGCGGTGATGGCTGATGAGCCGATCAAGTTGGGTTATATCTCTGGTGGTGATGCGGATCCGTTCGTGTTCATCGTGACTGAGAGTATCCGTGATGCGGCTGCTGCGGCTGGGGTGGAGTTGTTCGAGTGTGACGCGAATTTCTCTACGGATACGGCTATCCAGTGTGCTCGGACTTTGGATGCTCAGGGGTTGGATGCGGTGATCAACTGGCAGTTCTTCCCGGATGCTGCTGAGGCGGTTTGCGAGGCGTATGGTGATCTGCCGACGGTGACGATGGACGTACCGCAGGGTCCGTGTGAGCGGGTGTTCGTGGGGTCGAACGGTTACGAGGCCGGTTTGGTGGCCGGGGCCGGTTTGGGTGATTTCGCCCAGTCGGAGTTCGGTTGCGATTTCGATCTGTACGTGTCGATCGAGAACCTGTCTTCGCCTGATATCAATGCTCAGAGGGCTGGTGGTTCGCGTGAGGGCTTCGAGGGTGTTTGCGGGGCTGTTCCGGATTCGAAGTTCCGGATTGTGGACAAGCGTCAGGGCGGTTCCGATGCGTTGGAGAACGTGCGGCGCCAGTTCACTGACATTTTGACGACGGTGCCGGACGCGACGGTGATCCTGGTGATGTCGAGTTTCGGTGATCCGGATGCGGCTTCTGCGTTCGCGGCGGCTGAGACTCAGGGCCGGGGTGAGCATGTGTTCATCGTTGGTCATGGTGCGGACGCTTCGGCGTGGCCGGACATTCTGAACAATCCGCAGTGGATCGGTGATGTGGCGTATTTCCCGGATCGGTACGGGAGTCTGGCGGTGCCGGCGGCTATCGCGTTGGCGATGGGTGATGACCCGGGCCGGGAGATCTTCATCGATCACCAGTTCCTCGACGCTTCCAACCTGACCGACGCCTACCCCGAGGCAGCCGGGTAGTGAGTACCAGCGAGGCATAGCTCTAGTGGTCTGTCTGCGAAACAACCGGGTGCTCTGGCGGCCATCGGCGTCCGGTCGCTGCGTTCCGCTTCCTCAACGTACCGCTGCGGGTACGCCTTCGTCAGCGGGCCTTGCGAGGAACACCGCTGCCTCGCCATACCACACCGGCATTACACAGACAGACCACTAGGCAGTGGCCAAGGCACGTTCTGACCGGGGCCGGGGCGACGGGGACGGAATCCCCGCCACCCCGGCCGGTGGGGTGATGTCGAAGCTGACGTCGCGCGTGCGGTTCACGGCCATGCAGGCGCGGGTCGGCGTCCTGATCCTGCTGTGTGTCTTCTTCACCATCCGATCCCCCTTCTTCTTCACCTCCACCAACCTGGTGAACGTGCTGGTCAACGGGGCGGTCATCGGCATCATCGGAAGCGCCATGACCCTGCTGCTCGTGGCCCGGCAGGTCGACGTGTCGGTGGGATCCGCCATCGGGTTCGCCGGAGCGGTGTTCGCGGTGTTCGCCAGGGACTACGGCATGGCTTGGGGAGTCGTCGCGGCGATAGCAGCCGCCATGGCGATCGCAGGCATCAACGCGGTGGCGATCATCAAGTTCCGGGTCAACTCGATCCTCACCACGCTCGCCACCCTCGTGGCCTTCCGCGGGGCCTCCAAGCTCGTGATGGACGGGCGGGCCGTCCGGGTCGAAGGATTCAGGTTCCTGGGGCGGACCCGCTTCGAGGTGTGGGGAATCGAGATACCCGTAGCCGTGATCGTGCTGCTGCTGGTGGTGGCGATCTTCTACGTGGTCATGCGCCTCACCAAGTACGGCCAGCAGATGTACGCCATCGGCGCCAACCCCCAGGCGGCGAGGCTGGCGGGGATCCCGCTCGAGAGGCAGGTGGGTATCGCGTTCGTCCTCACCGGAGCGACCGTCGCCCTAGCCGCCATGATCGTCGTGTCCCAGGTGGGTGCGGTGTCCCCCACGACCGGGGAGAGGATGGAGTTCCTGGCCCTGACCGGTGTGATCGTGGGCGGCGCCAGCCTGTACGGGGGAAGGGGTTCGGTGATCGGAACCCTGGTGGCGATCCTCATCCTGGCGGTGCTGGACAACGGTCTCGTCCTCCTGCAGGTCCAGTCCTTCTGGCAGGAGGTGTCGAGGGGCGTCCTGCTGCTGGGTGCGGTCGTGTTCGACCAGCTGGGACGGCGGGAGGCGGAAGTCAGGATGGATGTGTGATGCTCCGGGGAGAGGCACGTCCGCGACGACCTGGGGTAGCCGTTCCATGAGCTACGTGACCGTGCCGGGTGCTCCATTGCTGGACATCAGAGGCCTGTCCAAGCACTACGGGACCATACGCGCCCTGGACGACGTGAGCTTCACCCTCGACCGGGACGAGATCGTGGGGCTCCTCGGCGACAATGGAGCGGGAAAGTCGACCCTGGTCAAATGCCTGGCCGGCGCCGTCATCCCGACCGCCGGCGAGGTATACCTGCACGGCGACCGCAAGGTGTTCTCCACTCCCGCGGAGGCTCGCGACGAGGGAATCGAGACCGTCTACCAGCAGCTCGCGCTGGTTGACATCTTCGACATCCCGGCCAACTTCTATCTGGGCCGCGAAGTGGTCAGGAGCGGGTGGCGCGGGAAGCTGGGGATACTCAACCGCAGGCTGATGCGCAAGAGGGCTCGCGCCGCCGTCGAGGCCCTCCCGGCCCGGTTCCCGAACCTCGATGCCGAAATCGAGACCATGTCCGGCGGGCAACGCCAGGTGGTGGCCATTTCCCGTGCCGGGTTCTGGGGTGGCCGGCTCCTGCTGCTGGACGAACCCACTGCGGCGCTGGGTGTCAAGGAGGCGGCCGCCGTGCTGGAGATGATCGGGGCGATGGTGTCATCGTCCGACACGGACATGGCGATGATCGTTATCTCCCACAACATGGAGCACGTGTGGTCGATCTGCACCCGCCTGCTCATACTCCGCCAGGGGCGGCTGGTGGCGGACCTGCCCAAATCGGAGACAACCCGCCAGGAAGTGGTGGCCCACATCACCGGCGCCACCGCCTGAGGCAGGGGCAAGACCATCGTCTGGAACGTGGGCGCCGGGCTGGACGGTAGGGGGGTCATGGTCACCGGCGCCGCCCAGGGGATCGGCAAGGCGACCGCGGAAGCCTTCGCCGAGGCGGGGGCGCGGGTGTTCGCGGTCGATATTCAGGGGGATGCGGTCGCCGAGACGGTCGCCGGGTTGGCATGGCCCTCCCGTCACCGGGCGAGGCGTTACGACCTCCGCGACTTCACCGGGTTGGCCGGCCTGGTTGAGGAGGCGTCCGAGTCGCTGGGGAACTTGTGGACCCTCGCCCACGTGGCCGGTGTCCTGCGGCGCCAGCCCCTCGACGAGGTGGGCGAGGAGGAGTGGGACCTGCAGCTGGACGTGGACCTGAAAGCGGGGTTCTTCCTTTGCAGGGCCTTCGGGCAGGCCCTCGTGGCGGGGGGCCGGGGTGGGAGGATCATCAACTTCTCGTCGCCTGGCTTCATCCGGGGTACCAGGCTGGGTGCCCACGCCTACGTGGCGGCCAAGGGCGGCATGGTGTCGATGAGCCGCGACTTCGCCCGGTGGTACGGGCCGCACGGGATCACCGTCAACTCACTCCTCCCCGGGCCGATCGACACGCCCATGCAGCACACCGACAACACAGAGGAGGTCGTGGCGGCCGGAGTAGCCGCGTGCCCGCTGGGGCGGCTGGGCCAACCGTCCGAGGTCGCTTCGGTGGTTGTCTTCCTGGCCTCGGATCACGCGAGCTACATAAGCGGCGCCGCCATCAGCGTCACCGGCGGCGCCCTCATGTACTGATCGGTGCCCGCCGCCCGGCGCGACGCCGAGCGGAACGGACTCCTCTCCTCCACCGCATGCTCAGGAGGTGCGTAACGGGAGCTCGGACCCTCGGGTAGTTCGGTCGCTTGGGCGATGTCGGACACATCGACCTCCAACCCCAAGGGTCGGGTGCGTTACTAGAAACGCCCGACTTGGACGATCGGTAGCGGGCCGGCGTCACCGGACACCATCAGGTCCAGCACGGCGGGCAGCGAGTCCACCCATGACAGACCTGCCACCGGGTCGATGAGCCGCACGGGCGCATGGCCGGTCACCCGATGCCGGAGAACCTCGGCCGCCCTGGTGCCATCCCCGTCCGGCGCCAACCAGAGTTCGCCCCGATGGTCCGCAACGCCCCGGACACGTGCCTCGCGGAGTGACGGGCCGGGATCCACGGGTTTGTAGCTGCCCGGTCTGCGACCATTCCCGAACAGCACCGTGTTCAGCACCCTCGTCACGTGGAAGGCCGGGCGCGGGTTCGACAACCGGTCGAGCAGCCCGTTTACCACCTTGGTCACCCGGTCGAGATCCTGCAGCGGATCGAGATAGACGCGGCAACCGGGCATCGTGGCGGCTGCGAACAGCGCCTCGGCAGCCGCGAGGGCGTTGCGTTCATCGTCGGCGCCCAGCGGAACCAGGAAGTCGAGACCTCCCACGGAGCCGAGCCGGGTGTCGAAGGCCAGGACCTCGTTCCACACCGATCCCGAGTCGTCGACCGTGCAGACCGCCCGGTCCAGGTAGACACCACGTTCGCTCAGCATGTCATCGAGGTCCGGCAGTTCCCGGGGCCGGAAGCCGGTCCGGCTTCGCAGGTGCACCTTGCCGGTGTCCTCCAGCGCCAGCGGGGCCATCGCGACGCCCACTCCCGTCTCCCGCAGCCCCGCGAGGGCCTCCAGATCCTCACCCTCCGGGAGGAAGCGGTTGGTCAGCTGGACCTCGATGAAGTCTGTCTCGGAGGCCTTCCGAGCCGCAGCGGCTATGTCAGCGGGCCTGGGACACAGGACGGTCGCGGTCAACCGCACACCCTCGCTACGTAGGACGGCGAGTTGTCCGGCCTGGATAGACACGTCGAGGTCGTGGATAGGGAACCGGACATGGCGGATACCCGCCTCGACGCAGGAGAGCAGCGGGTAGTCGTCGCGGATCCTGTGCCTCACGTGGTTGGGATAGGAGATCGCCCCGTCGCTCTGGTTGGTGATGGGCAGTCGCAGGTAGGTGGCTGCGGGGGAGTGGGGCACATCGACGGTCGTGCCGGTCAGTATCCGGGACCCGGCCGGGTGGTTGGCGTGGGTCTCCCCGCTGGTGCGGATGAGATGTACCGAGGTCGCGTCATCGGTGACCCGGACCAGGAAGAAACCGAGCTTGGTGGTGTCGAGCCATCCCCGGTCGGGCGGACACACGTTGAAGGCCTCGTAGAAGCCCGGCCTGGTGGTGGTCGTCGATGGAAGCGTGTACAAGCGGGTGCCGCCGGCTCGGTTGAAGACCTGGAAATGGGTGTGACCGCTGAACAAGGCCTCGACGTCGTAGCGCCTGCACAGGTCCAGCAGCCAGGTCCGGTCCGGGTTGCCGAGCACGTCGTAGCTGCCCAGGCCGGGCTCGTCCTCGTCGACGAGATATGGCGGAAGGTGCATAAACAGAAAGATCCGGTGCGAGGCATGGGCGGCGAGGTCGGCCTCCACCCACTCGCGCTGCTCTATCCCCTCGGGCAGGGTGGTGTTCATGATCTGGGAGTTGAGGACGACGAAGTGCGTATCGCCTTCGGTCCGGCTGTAGAACGACTTGCCGAAGTCCTCGTCCCAGCGTTTCAGGTATCCCGGTTCCACCCAGCCGGCGGGCACCGTGGGATCCGGCTTGTCACCGATGTCCATGTTGCCGGCCGCGAAGTTGACCTCCAGGCCCGACTCCTCGAACTGGGCTACGGCGGCTCGCCTCCCGGTGTCGAAGAACCGGGATCCCGGGTACTCCTGGGCAAGATCCCCCACATGGAAGACCAGCTCGGTTTCGGTCGCCTTGGTGAGAGCCAGTGCCCAGTCACCCCGGTCCGACCACTCGCGTACGATCTCCGGAGTGACCGAATCGCCCTTGGTCGAGTACATGCCCGGATCGACCAGGTGATGGGTGTCGGCGATGACCACGAACTCCAGGGCGGCCTGGGGTACGTCTGAGCGGTCGAAGCTGGGCATCCGTAGACCTCCTCGGTTGTGGCGTTCCCTGTGTCGTTGCGATCGAGAGCGGATCCGGTCGGATGGTACGCCGGACCATGCGGCGGCTGTCGAGCATTACTAACTTGTTCATGGACAGTAGACAGCGGGCCATCGCTCCGAGGTGATGGATGGGACGGCCAGGGAGGTAGACCGGTGAGTTTTCTTTCGATCGACCACGTCGGGGTGGCGGTGACCGACCTGGGGATATCGGTTCCCTGGTGGACCAGGTTCCTCGAAGAGGAGCCGTTCATGCAGGGCACCTGGATAGCCGCCGACGTGGAGGACTACGTAGGCAAGATCGTCGGGTATCCCAACTGTGACATGTCGGGCGCCTTCTGGGCGCTGCCGGGCGGTTCGGTGCTCGAGATGCTGCAGTACCACAACCCTCCGCCCGGCCGCGTGGACATGGCCACCTACAACGCCGGGAACACCCATCTCTGCCTGGAGACCGAGGACATCTACCGGGACTACGAACGGATGCGTGACCACGCGGTGTTCGTATCCGCCGAGCCGGTCCGCTGTGCCTGGGGCAGGTACGAGGGCGCCCTCACCTGCTACCTGCGCGACCCGGATGACATCTCGATCGAGCTGATCCAGTTCGCCGACGGGGGAAGGCCGTTCGAGGTCGAGAGTCCGTTCGTCAACCCTTACGGATAGGCATATGGGATCGGGTCGCCGGGTCCGGGTGGGCGTGATCGGCGCCGGCTCCTGGGCGATCGCCAACCACATCCCGATCCTGGCCGCCCGGGACGATGTCGAGCTGGTGAGCGCCGTCCGTACCAACCGCGAGGCGCTGGCCATGCTGCGCGACAGGTTCGGCTTCGAACACGTCAGCCACGACTACCGGGAGGCGCTGGCGCTCGACCCGGACGCGGTGGTCGTGGCCAGCCCGGCGGGGCTCCACTACGAGCATGTGAGGGCGGCGCTGCAGGCGGGCGCCCACGTGCTGTGCGAGAAGCCCTTCACCACCGAACCGGACCACGCCTGGGAGCTCAATGGCATCGCCTCAGAACTCGGCCGTCACCTGGTCCTCGCGCTCGGCTGGAACTACCGTCCCACCGCCGTAGAGGCCAAGCGCCTGATGGAGGATCCCGGTGTCGGAGAAGTCCAGCACGTCCTGGTTGCCATGGCCTCCGGCCTGCGCGGGCTCCTCCACGGCACGGGGAGCTACCGGGGCCAGGATGCATTCTTCCGACCTGCCCAGGAGACCTGGACCGACCCCAGGCTGTCCGGCGGCGGGTACGCCCCGGCGGCCTTGAGCCACGCCCTCGGGCTGGCGCTATGGCTCACCGGCCAGCGCGCCTCCGAGGTCTTCGCCTTCATGAACAACGAGGGCGCCGCCGTAGATCTTCATGACGCGATCAGCGTCCGGTTCCGCTCCGGAGCCACGGGCTCGATATCCGGGGCGTCCTCGCCACCAGGAGGGAGCGCGGTCGACCAGGAGGACGCCCCGTGGCCGCGTCACCAGCTCCAGGTCCGGGTGTACGGGACGGAGGGCCATCTCGTGGCCGACCTGGAGCGGGACTTCCTGTGGCTCTTCCGCGACGACGGGAGGGATGTCAAGGTGGACCTGCCACCCCACGCCGGTCTCTACGGATGCGAGGACCCACCCGATGTGCTGATCGATCTGGCCCTCGGAAAGGCGGCGGAGAACCGATCTCCCGCTGACGTTGGAGCCAGGACCGTCGAGTTGCTGAGCGCCGCATACGAGAGCGCGAGCACCGGAGCCGTCGCTCAGGTGTCTTGGCAGGAGGCCTGATGGAGTCATCGGAGGCGAACCTCGACACGTCGGAGCGGGTGAGGATCGCTTTCTTCGGTGTTGGCAGCGTCGCGACCGCGGCGTTGAACCTGTGCCGCCAACGCTCCTGGATGGCCGTCACCGCTGCCGTCCGTAGCCCTTCATCGGTTGCCGCCCTGCCGACCGCCGGCGCCTGGGCCGGCGTGGGGATCTGGACGGACCCGGAAGCCATGCTCGATGAGGCGCGCCCCGAAATCGCGCTCATAGCGACCAGGTCCGAACTCGACTCCGTACTTCCCCTGATCCGGCTGTGTGCCCGGAAGGGTGTTCACGTCGTAAGCACCAGCGAGGAACTCTCCTGGCCGGATGTGGAACTACCCGGAGCCGGCACCTCGCTGCAGCGCACCGCGGAGGAGTCCGGCGTGGTGATCGCGGCCGCCGGCATCAATCCCGGCTTCGCCTTCGACGTCCTCCCGCTCGTCCTGGCCGGGGCCGCCTGGGACGTCATGAAGATCGTCGTCCAGCGCACTCTCGATGCCTCGGTGTTCGGCCGGGAGGTGCACCGTTCGCTGGGCATCGGCTACAGCGAGGCCGAGTTCCGGAGTGCCGTCCGGTCCCGCAGGGTCCGCGGGCATATCGGCTTCGCGGAGAGTGCTCGCATCGTGGCGGACGGGGTGGGGTTGGAGATCGAGCAGTTCGAGGAGGAGATCGAACCGGTAATCGCCGATCGTGTTCACAGCCTGGCCGGGTACACGATCGAGCCGCCCGAGACCGCGGGGGTCGTCCAGCTGGCCACGGCATGGGTCGGGGGACAGGAGTGGCTCCGCTTCGAACTCTCCCTGCACGTGGCTCCGGGCGAGGTCGGTTGGCAGACCCGCGACCGCATCCGGATCTACGGGGAGAACGAACTCGACCTGACGATGGAGCCGGGTATGCCGGCCGTTTCGACCACCGCGGCCCTGCTCGTCAATGCGGTTCCCGCCGTCCTGACGGCCCGGCCCGGCTTCTACCCCCCGGCGCGGCTACAACCCACCACGCCGTGGTTGGCCCGTCGTCGGCCTCCGGGCAGGTCTTGAGGCCTGTACGGCCTCGGGGCCGTGCAGGTGTTCAGTCGAGGTGCCAGACCTCCTCGGCCCAGTAGAGGTTGCCGTCCTCGTCGACGAGGCTGAGGATCACATCCTCGAACCACTTCGACCAGCGGGCGTTCACCTCGGTGGGTCCGATCTTGCCGAAGGCGGTGGCGACGTCGGGGTGGGCCTCCACGTAGGCGATGACCTGGGTGCCGCGGCGGAACAGGCTGTAGTTCTTGAGCCCGGCCTTCTGGATCTCCTCGACCAGCTCGGGCCAGATCTCATCGTGGCGCTTCTTGTACTCGTCGGCCTTGTCCGGATAGATCTCGAACGTGAAGCACGCTCGTTCCATGGAAGCCTCCTCCTAACCGTCTGGGTGCTCGTTCGAATCTAGCAACTCCGGGACGCCGGCCGATACGTGCAGTGCCTGTACTTGCAGTGTCTGCTTTGGGGCCTGTCTGCCCGGTGCTCCGGGAATGTGACCGGCCGGGAGCCGCGATTATTGTTCGGAGGGCTCGGTGTCGACATCGGATTGGAGGGTTCATGGGTGCGAACGATCGGGTGCGGGTAGGTGTGATCGGCGCCGGTTCCTGGGCGGCGAGCAACCACATCCCCGTGCTTCAGGCGCGGGACGACGTGGAGCTGGTGGTAGCCGTTCGCAAGGGCTGGGATGCCCTTGAGATGCTGAAGGACCGCTTTGGCTTCGAGCACATCACCGAGGACTACCGGGAGGCGCTCGAGCATGATCTGGACGCGGTGGTGGTCGGGAGCCCGTCGGTGTTCCACCACGAGCACGCCAAGGCCGCCATGGAGGCCGGCGCCAACGTCCTATGCGAGAAGCCGGTCACCATCGATCCCGCCGAAGCCTGGGATCTCGATGCCACGGCCAAGGCGCTGGGCCGGCATCTGGTCATCTCGTTCGGCTGGCACTACCGGCCGACCGTCATCGAGGCCAAGCGCATGATGACCGAGGACGGCGGGGTAGGGGACATCGAGCACATCCTGGTGGCGATGGCCTCCGGAACCAGGGAACTGCTGAAGGCCACCGGCGCCTACGAGGGCTCGGCCTCCGACTTCATGCCCGATTGGGACACCTGGACCGACCCGGCCATGTCCGGAGGAGGCTATGCCCCCGCGCAGCTGAGCCACGCCATGGGCCTGGCCCTCTGGCTGAGCGGCGAGCGGGCCAAGGATGTATTCGCCCTGATGAACAACGTGGGCGCCCGGGTCGACCTGCACGACGCGATCAGCATCCGCTACCAGTCCGGCGCCACCGGGGTCCTGAGCGGCGCCAGCTGCCCCAGCCAGGCAGGTATCGGCGACATCGCCGACGAGCCGTGGCCCCGCCACCAGCTGCAGGTGCGCTTCTACGGCTCCGAAGGACAGCTGATCGTGGATCTGGAGCGGGACTTCCTCTGGCACTTCCGCGAGGACGGGGTCGATGCCAAGCCCGAGCTGCCCGACCACGCCGGGCTGTACCAGTGCGACGGCCCGCCCAGCACGCTGATCGACCTCACCCAGGGCAAGGACGTGCCCAACCGGTCACCGGCAGAGGTAGGCGCCAGGTCCGTCGAGGTGGTGGCGGCCGCCTACGAGAGCCTCAGGACGGGAGGATTGGCCAGGGTCTCCGGCGTCGAGTAGCGGCCTTCCACAGACCCTGCCATGAGGGTCGGGATCGACACCTACTCGTACCATCGCTTCTTCGGCGAGATAAGGGAGGGTGAGGAGGATCCCGGAACCCGCTGGACGACCTGGGACTTCCTCGACCGGGCTGCCGAACTCCGCGTGGCAGGGGTCAGCCTGGAGACTTGCTACCTGGATCTCGATGATCCGGTTTTCCGGGATCGTCTGGCCCTGGCCTTGGACGAGGCCGGCCTCGAGGCCGTGCTGGCCTGGGGCCATCCCGGAGGCCTGGAGATGGGTAAGTCCGCCGAGAGGCTCGATGACCTCCTCCGGGTCATCGACCACGCCACAGCCATGGGGGTGCATCTGGTGCGGCTGGTGGTCGGCACCTTCACCCACTGGGGAAAGGAGCCGCCACATGTCTCGCTGGGAAGACTCGTCCCCCGGGTGACCGCAGCCTGCCGTCACGCCGCCGAGCAAGGAATCCGGCTGGCGATCGAGACCCACACGGCCCTGCCGGTCGAAGCCCTGGCCGACCTCGTGCGCCGGGTCGAAGCCCCCAACCTCGGCGTGGTGCTCGACACGGCCAACGTGGTCCGGGTAGGCAGCGATCTGGTGGAAGCCACCCGCTTGCTGGCGCCCTTGACCGACATGGTGCACATGAAGGACTTGGATCTCTCGGAAGCCGGGTTCGGCGACCCGGGAGGATGGTGGCCGTGCACTTCGCTCGGGGCGGGCGATCTAGACCTTCAAGGCGTGCTGGCAGGACTACGGTCGGTGGAGTTCGACGGTCTGATGTGTGTCGAACTGGCCACGCTCCCGCCCGGAAGCGACGAAGACCGCATGGTCGCCGAGAGCGTCGCCTGGATACGCGAGGCTATCCGGCTCGCGTAGTCGGTCAAAGGTCGTTACGGGTCCGACGCGGACGCCGTGGCGGCGCTCGGCGAGCCGCCGCGACACACCAGATCCACGAGGTCGGCGAGCACAGGCGACTGTCGCCATCGAGTAGGGCGCCGGGAGCAGTTGCAAGTGCGGAGTCATGTGGAGTGTAAGTGTTGGGTTATGGCGCCTGCGAGTGACTTGTGCGCCCTTGGCCGAGGTCAAGCGTCTTCTACCGCGTAGCGCAGCGCGTTGACCACCGTCGGTTGAAAGCAGGCGGCGCACAGGAAGCGCCGCTCCAGGCATTGACATAAGAATGAGAATCATTATCATTATGGGAGCGACTATTGAAAGGGCACCACTTCACCATGGCCAATCTGAGACTCTTCGAGTTCCTGTCCCCACGGAGCATCCGGGTCGGCGTCGTGGTTGCGGCACTATTCCTGGTAGCGACCGCATGCGGTGGCGAGGACGCGGGCGACACCACGGCGGCCACAACCACCACCGCGGCCACAACCACCACCTCCGCGCCCCCTGCAACCGAGGAGCACGAGGACGAGGACGACCACGAGCACGAAGAGGACGACCACGAGCACGAGGACGAGCCCATGACCCTCACGGTCACGGATGGAAGCGGGCGCCAGATCACACTCGACAGTCCTGCCGAGCGGGTCCTGTGCGTGCAGGACAACTGCACCGACCTGACCTCCGACCTGGGGATCGTGCCTGTCGCCCAGCATCGAGGCGATGGTTGGGGTAGTGCCGCCGCCTACTACGGGGACGGAGCTGCTGACATTCCGGTGCTCGGTGATCGTATGTCCGTGGAGGAAGTCGCCCAGTTCGAGCCCGACCTGATCATCGGACGGGTCGGTGAGGAAGAGGTCCGGGACGCGCTCGAAGTCGTCGCCCCGGTGTATCTGGTCGATATCGGCGGCGTCGAGACTCTCAAGGAGGGATGGATCGATGTGGGCATCCTCACGGGCAGGGAAGAAGAGGCGACCGCGGCCATCGCCAGGTTCGAGGCCAACGTCGCAGCCTTGGCGGCCGATCTTCCCGCCGGAGCCGTGGACACCCGGGTGGCCGTCGGATTCGGAGACACCAACTGGATGATCTGGGACTCGTCCTCGTTCTGCGAGTTCCTCCATTCCGAGGGGGCCGGGACGTGTGCCTTCCCGGACCAGGGCGAATCCGAATACGGATCCCCGGACAGCGAGTTCTCCTGGGAGTTCATCGTGGAGACGGATCCAGAGGTCTGGGTGATGATCACCTGGCCCGGAAGCGCCCGCTACGACACGGTCACCCAGGAAGTGTGGCTCAACACCACCGCCCACCGCGAAGGCCGGGTGTGTGAGGAGGACTCGGCGGGTGCCTTCGGTCACGGGCTGCTGATGCTCCAGTGGGCTTACCAGTGCTACCTGAATGCCGGCTGGCCCGCCATCTACGACCATCCAGGAGATCTATCGGTGTGGATGCCTGCTGCCTAGGTGGGATCACCCCGGGGGGCAAGCCTGTTAGGGGAGGGTCGTCGGTCTCTCGACCCTCCCCTAGCTCCGACTATTCCTGTTCCTGGTTCTTCGACGCGGACAAGGCCACGTCAAGCACATCACTTGCGAAGTAGCCACCCTTCACCCGGCGGTTGGTTTCACACCGGCCGGGAGGATAGGGCTGCCAGAATGCCTGTAACCCCAGGTCAGGAGTAAGGAGCACCCATCCCCGTCACCCCACAAACCCCTATCCATGAATGATCGGGGCTTGCTGAGGAGGCGTTCCCTGTTCCGTAGCAGGTGGGCGCGGGCTGCCATCGTGGTGCTCCTCATCGCCTGCCTGTGCGCAGCGGTGGCCGTGGTGTCACTCATGCAGGGAACCCCCGACCTGTCGGTCGGGCAGGTACTGGACGCACTGTCCGGCTCGGGCACGTCCGAGGGAAACCAGCGGTTCATCGTCCAGAACCTCCGGCTTCCGAGAGTGATCGGCGGACTGGTGGCCGGTGGGATGCTCGGCGTTTCGGGCGCGGTGATGCAGGACACACTCCGGAACCCTCTCGCCGGTCCTGAGCTGATCGGCGTGTCGGCAGGAGCCTCGCTGGCAGTCGCCACCATCGTCGCCTTCCGGCTCCCGTTTCCGGGTATCGCCCTGCCGCTGGCCGCTCTTGCGGCCGGGCTGGCTACGGGAACGTTGATCCTGTCGTTGGTGAGCCTCAAGAGCAACCCCATGCGCATGCTGCTGGCGGGAGCAGCGTTCACGGCCCTGCTGAACGCGCTGGTGATAGCGGTCATAACGCTTGCTCCCAACTTCGGAGGAGTCTCGATCATCTACCGTTTTCTGGTCGGGAGTCTCTCCGACGTTCAATGGGAGGAGGTGCGCTTGGTGGCCCCCTGGACAATTGCTCTGCCGGTTGTCTTCCTCCTCGCCGGGAGGCCTCTGAACATCCTGGCCTTGGGTGACGAGATGGCCGAAGGCCTCGGTGTCGGCGTCCGGCGTACCAGGGCGCTTCTCTTCGCCGCGGCGGTCCTGCTGGTGGCGCCGGTGGTCGCTATTGCGGGTCCGATCGGATTCGTGGCGCTCATCTCGCCCCACATCGTGCGCAGGCTGCTGCGGACTTCGGACGCCCGGGTCGTCCTCCCCGTTTCCGCCGCGGTGGGAGCGATCCTCGTTGTCAGCGCCGACATGGCTGCCCGGCTCGCCCTCCATCCGCACGAGATCGCCGTCGGTCTGTGGACGGTCGTGCTCGGCGCCCCGGCATTACTGGTGCTCATGCAAAGAGGGCTAGTACGGCGAAGGGCCGTTCCTTGACCGTCACCGCCACCGTCGACCGGCGCGGGAAAACCGGCGTCACTCCGGAGGTCCGGACCCGGCAGGTACTGGTGGCGCTCGGCGCGTTGCTCCTGGCCGTGATGTTCGCCTACGTGATGCTGGGCCCGGTCGTCTTCGGTCCCGATCTCGTCCTCAAGGCGCTGATCGATCAGGCGGAGGAGCTTCACCACCGTATCTCGGTGTGGGAGGTACGAGTGCCCCGTGTCCTGATCGCCGCGCTGGCCGGGGCGATGCTGTCCTCGTCCGGGGCGCTGCTCCAGTCGGTTCTCCGGAATCCCCTGGCCGCTCCCGCGACAGTCGGGGTGACGCAGGGCGCCGTCCTGGGTGCGGTCCTGGCGCTGGTGATCACCTTCGGGTCGGAGGGGGCGCTGAACGATCTGAACGCCCTGGTACCGCTGGGGGCGATTGCGGGTGGTCTGGCAGCTGGAGCCGTCGTCTACGGGCTCAGCTACCGCCGCGCCGGCACCGATCCCATCCGGCTCATACTGACCGGAGTGGTCGTTGCCGCCGCACTCTCGTCGGTCACGTCGTTCATGGTCCTGATCTCGGGTAGCCACATCGACTCGATCGTCAGGTGGCTGGTGGGATCGCTGAGCACGCGGACGTGGGACCACCTGGTCTTCCTGGTACCCGTTGCGGCGCTGGCCCTTCCTCTCGTGGTGCTGGTCATACCGCTGGCCAATGCGCTCCAGCTGGGAGACAGCACGTCGGTGAGCCTCGGACTGCGTTCCGAGTTGGCCCGCGCGTTCATCCTCATGACCGCGGTCGTGCTGGCGGCCGGATCGGTGTCCGTGGTCGGTGGTATCGCCTTCCTGGGCCTCATCGGCCCTCACCTGGCTCGCACGCTGGTGGGCTCGGACCTGCGGAGGCTGCTGGTCTGTTCCGCTCTGGTGGGCGCCGTCATTCTCGTGGCCGCCGACCTTCTCGCTCGCGTCTTCTCGCTCGACTGGATCCCGTTCGTAGACATCCGCACCGAAAGCGGTAGCCGTATCCCGGTTGGCGCCTTCACGGCCCTGGTGGGAGCACCGTTCTTCCTCTACCTCATGCGGGAACGCATGCGATGACCGGGAAGGAGCCGATGGCCACCGACCCCGCCATCCTGACCGAGGGAATCTCCACCGGATACGGAAGGCACGTGGTGTCACAGCGCCTCAGCCTGAGCGTGGAGAGGGGGACCAGGACGTCACTGGTGGGTCCGAACGGGTCGGGGAAGAGCACCACCCTCAAGACCCTGGCGCGCCTGCTCGCTCCCCTGGCGGGCACCGTTTACCTCAACGGCCAGGACATAAGCGGCCTGCCGACCCGGCAGGTGGCTCGTCAGATGGCGATCCTCCCGCAGGTGCACGAGGTCCCGGCCGAGCTCACCGTGGTGGAGTTGGTGGAGCAGGGCCGGTACCCCCATGTGGGCACGCTCGGCATGCTCCGCCGCCAGGACGATGACGCGATCGAAGAAGCCATCCGGCTGACCCGCCTCGAGGACTTCGTCCACCGTCCCATCGACACGCTGTCCG
Source organism: Acidimicrobiia bacterium (assembly GCA_009838635.1). Classification (GTDB taxonomy): domain Bacteria; phylum Actinomycetota; class Acidimicrobiia; order Spongiisociales; family Spongiisociaceae; genus Spongiisocius. The sequence goes on from VXRE01000002.1 coordinate 65,278, forward strand.
GGGGCGAGCGCCAGAGGGCCTGGATGGCGCTTGCCCTCGCCCAGCAGACCGAGATCCTCCTCCTGGACGAGCCCACCACCTTCCTGGACGTCGGGCACCAACTGGATCTGCTGGAGCTGGTGTCGAGCCTGAACCGAGACCGCGGGGTGACCATCGTCATGGTGCTCCACGACCTGAACCATGCCGCCAGGTTCTCGGATCGTATGATCGCCATGTCCGGTGGTGACGTCGTCGCCGACGGCGCTCCTGACGAGGTGTTGACGCCGGGACTGCTCCGGGAATGCTTCGGGGTCGAGGCCGCCGTGGTCGCCGACCCAAAGACCGGCTCACCGATGTGCATACCCTACGCTCCGATCCATTCCGGCAGCGATGGACGGGAGTCGAACGAATGAGCGAGATGAGAACCGGATCGGGCGGCCCACCCATTCCCCCACCGTCGATCCGGGACGTGGAGGAGGCGGCCCGCCGCATCGAAGGAGTGGCGTTGCGGACACCGCTGTTGCGGTACAAGACCATGGAGGACGGCGAACCGGTCTGGCTCAAGGCGGAGTGCCTCCAGCCGGCCGGATCGTTCAAGCTGCGGGGCGTGCTGAACTGGGGCATGTCGCTGTCTCCCGCCGAAAGGGAGAGAGGGCTGAGCACGCAGAGCGCCGGCAATACGGCCCAGGCTCTCGGGTACGTGGCCCGGCTTCTAGGGGTCCCGGCCAGGAGCCTCCTGCCGGACAGTGCCCCGAGAGTGAAGGTCGACGGTGTCCGCTCCTACGGTGTCACGCCGGTGCCGGTGCCGTTCTCGGCACTGATGGACTACGTCTTCGACCGGGGGTGGGAGGGGGAGCCCTACAGCTACCTCAACCCGTGGGGCGACCCCTCGATGCTGGCGGGTTCCGGAACGATCGGCATGGAGATACTCGACGAGCTTCCGGAGTTGAAGGCCGTCTACATACCTGTGGGTGGCGGCGGTCTGGTGGCGGCGATAGGCAGCGTGATCAAGGAGCTCCGGCCGGCCGTGGAGGTGGTGGGGGTGCAGAGCACGGCATGCCCCTCGCTGGGAGCGGCCCTGGAGGCCGGAGAGCCGACCTGGGTGCAGGCAGGGGCGACGATCTGCGATGGCACGACGGTGCCGGTAGTGGTCGACGAGATGTACCCGCTCGTGAGCTCCGTGGTTGACAGGGTGGCTCTGGTCTCCGAGGACGATGTGCGGGCCGCGATCGCGAGCCTGGCGCTGGGGAACAAGCTGGTCGTGGAGGGCTCCGGCGCCATGTCGCTGGCCGCGGCCCTTGGGGAGCGGCCGGACGGCCCCGTCGCCTGCGTCCTTAGCGGCGGGAGCATCGGCGCCAACCGGCTGGCGGAGATACTCACGACCGCGGCCGAGGGATGATCGGCACCGGATCGTGTCGATGATCGGGGGCAGGTCCGCGCGATGAGCGGTGGGTCGACCGGGCACAGGCTGCTTTCGGAACTGGGTGTTCGCCCTGTGATCAACGCCCACAACGACCTGACGGGGCTGGGTGGCAGCCTCCCCCGGGGACCGGTGCTCGAAGCCGTGTCGGCAGCCAACGAATCCTTCCTGGAAGTGGATCGCCTCTCCGACGCGGCCGGTGAGGCGATCGCCGGGATGCTCGGGATCGAGGCAGCGATGGTGACCCCTGGAGCCGCGGCCGCGGCAGTCCTGGCCACGGCTGCATGCATGACCCAAGGAAGGAAGGACCTGGTGGCGCGGATCCCCGATACCACCGGGCTCCGCAACGAGTTCGTGGTCCAGGCCGGAAGGCGCACTTTCTACGACCGGTGTCTCGAGGGCGCCGGCGGCAGGATCGTGTTGGCCGGCGACGCGCGTGCCACCTCGGCGGCAGACATCGAGAACGTCATCGGCGAGCGGACGGCCGGGGTCTTCTTCTACGCTCCCGGGGCGCCCAACGTGGTTCCGTTCGACCGGGTCCTCGAGATAGCGGGGCGCCATCGCCTGGCGGTGATAGTCGACGCGGCCGAGCAGGTCTACCCGCTCGAGAACTTCAGCAAATACGTTCGCGCCGGCGCCGACTTCGCCACCTACAGCGGGAAGTTCTTCGGCGCCGGTTCGATGGCGGGCATCCTCACCGGAACGGCCGCCAGCATTGCGGCTGCCCGCAGGAACAGCTACCTGGCCTTCGAGGGGCCTGACGCGCAGGCGTTCGGGAGGCACATGAAGGTCGGTCGCGCCGAGATAATGGCGGCCTACGCAGCTCTCAAGAACTGGCTGGAGATGGACCACGGCCGGCGCTTCCGGCACTACCGGCGGCTCATGGAGAACATGCGGTCTCGCCTCCAGGCGTTCCCGTTCCTGAGCTTCTCCTACGAGGACGGCGCCGTTACCGCCGATCCGAAACCGCCGGACTCGCTGCGGGTCACGTTCGACCGCTCGCGCTCACCCAAGACCCTGGCGGACGTGGTCAGGGAGCTACACGACGGGGAGCCGTGCATCATCCTGCGCCCCCACTACCAGTGGGTTGATCCGGATCGGGACTATCTCGACGTTCGCGTCTCCACTCTGCAGGCCGGTCAGGAGAAGGTCATCGCCGACAGGTTGGCGGAGATCCTGGGAGGATGATCGGCACATGATCCGGCGCCAGGGGCCTTCTCCCCTCTACTACGAAGCAAGTCCCACGAACCGTTCGACTCTGTCCGTGGAGCCGGGGGAGTCGTTCGAGGTGCTCACCCAGATGAACCGGGGTCCGGACATCTCGGCGGTGCCCGACGACCTTCGGGATGAGTGGTCGGAACACCACTCCTACGAGGTCGAGGGCGCCAACCCGTCCTCGGGCGCCATCTGGGTGTACGGCGCCAAGCCGGGAATGGTGATAGAAGTCGTGATCGAGGACATGGAATTGGCGCCGGTCGGGTACGCGACGTTCGCGGGAAGCAACCGGCTCTTTCCGAGCACGCCCCTAACGACCTCGACGCGCGCCGCGGCGCGTGTTGTGCGGATACGCGACGATCGAGTGTTGTGGGATCGAGGATTGACCATCCCGGTCCGGCCGATGGTGGGGATGGTGGCTGTAGCCCCCGCCCACGAAGCGCAGTCGACGGTGCGGGTCGGCAACTGGGGCGGGAATATGGATGTGCAGGAGGTCGGGCCGGGAGCCCGGGTGCGTCTGGTCGTCAACGTCCCCGGGGCCCTGCTGCATATCGGCGATGTTCACGCGGTGCAGGGAGACGGCGAGATCGGTGGTACCGGTGTCGAGACGAGCGCCCTCCTGCGGCTAAGGGTCCAACTCATGCAACGGCCGCCCGAGATGATCTGGCCCCGGATCATCACCTCCGATCGGATCTTCACGGTGGCAGCCGACCGGCCGGCGGAGACCGCCCTCCGGGTGGCGGTGACCGAGCTGACCCGCTGGCTCCATGCCGACTACGGGCTCGAGCCCCGAGAAGCCGTCCTGCTACTGAGCCAGGTCCTCGAGGCGCGCGCCACCCAGGTGGTAAACCCGACGATCACCTACGTAGCGGGTGTCAGGCAGGAAATCCTCCGAGGACTCGTTTGAACGGCGGAAGGCGTCCCTCGTCGGATGAATTCTGAGCTGCAGCCGGCCATGTGGGAGCGGTACCGGCGCGCGGAGGCGATGCTCCATCGGAATGTCAAGTCCCTGGTGTTCAACCTCGAGACGCAGGTGCGATGGCTGCCGGATTCCACCGCTTTCTGGTACCGCTCCGAATCGGCCTCGGGCCACCGCTTCATGCTGGTGGACGCGCAGACCGGTCACCAGCGAGAAGCGTTCGACCACCGGATGGTGGCTCGGGCACTCTCGGCGGTCCTCGGAAGGGAGGTCGAGCCCGAGCGGCTCCCGTTCGAGGCCTTCGAGTACGTGGCCGGTGGCTCCCGGATAGGTTTCGCCGTCGACGACGGCCGGTGGGAATGCCGGCCGGATGGCTCCTCGTTGCGGGAACGGTCCGTCCCGGGAGGAACCCGGCGGGGGAACGTGTCGCCCTCCGGGAGATACGAGGTGACGGTGACCGGGGGAGACTTGGTGCTGCTAGATCACGCCGAAGGCGGGTGGGCAACTCTCACCGATGATGCGGAGGCCGCCTTCGGCTACGGGTCCTCTCCGGAGGGTCGCAACTCGGCGGTCACCGACCGTCTCAAGAACCGGACCGTCACCCCGAGGGTCATGTGGTCTCCTGACGAGCGCTACATCTTGACTCATAGACTCGACGAGCGGCGGGTCGGGACGATGCACCTGTGGCAGCCGGCCCCGCCGGGCGGGTCGCTGCGACCCCGCATCCACTCCTACCGCCAGGCCCTGCCGGGCGATCCCGAGTTGCCGCTCGCACACCTGGTCGTGTTCGAGACCGGGACCGGTCGGCGCACCGACCTGTCGTGGGCTCCGCTGGAGTCGCCGTTCCTCACCCCCATCGAGTTGGGTCACGCTTGGTGGTCCACCGCTAGCGACGCGGTGTACTTCGTGGATTGGGATCGAGACCGGCGCTCGGTCCGGCTGGTCTCGGCCGATCCGGCGACCGGGGGATGTTCGGTGCTCGTGAAGGAGGAGAGCGAGACTCCGATCGACCTCAACGCTCTCTACTACGGCCGTCCCAATGTCTGGGTCAGCGGGGATCGCCACGAGATCATCTGGTACTCGGCCAGGAGCGGCTGGGGCCACCTGTACCTGCTCGACGGTGGTGGTCATCCCGTCAGGCAGCTGACGAGCGGCGATTGGCTGGTCACCGACCTGTTGAGGGTCGACGAGGAGACCCGGACCGCCTACTTCATGGCCACGGGCCGGGAAGCCTCCGGGGATCCGTACTACCACCACCTGTATGCGGTAGGCCTTGACGGAGGGGCGCCGCGCCTACTCACGCCGGAGGACGCCGCCCACGGGGAGTGGCCCCCGTGGGTGGACTTCTCGCCGGATGGACGCTACTTCGTGGACCGTTTCTCGCGGATCGGCCAACCGCCCAGGACGGTCCTGAGGAAGTCCTCGGGCGAGCTGGTGGCGCGGATCGTCGAAGCCGACGTCTCGGCTCTCCTGGCATCGGGGTGGCGGTACCCCGAACGGTTCTCCGCCAAGGCGAGCGACGGCGAGACCGACCTCTACGGGATGATCGTCCTGCCCTACGATTTCGATCCCGCTGCGAAGTATCCGGTAGTCGAGAGCATCTATCCCGGCCCGCAGGCCACGAGAACTCCCAGCGGTTTCACCGACCTGGTGGGCGAGAGCACCCGCTGCCTGGCCGACCTCGGATTCGTGGTGTTCACCGTCGACGGGTCGGGGACGCCGGGGAGGTCCAGGGCCTTCCTCGACGCGACGTACGGTGGGCATGGCGAGGCGGGGGGCCTGGCCGATCACGTTGCGGTGCTGGCGCAGCTGGTCGAGACCAGGCCGTATCTCGACCTCGACCGGGTCGGCATCTACGGCCACTCGGCGGGCGCGTACGCCGCGGTCCGGGCGATGCTGGAATACCCCGACCTGTACCGGGTGGGTGTGGCGTCGTCGGGCAACCACGACCAGGCGCTCACCAATGTCACATGGGGCGAACGCTGGGTCGGGCCGTTTCGGGGACCAGGCTGGGATGCACAGGCCAACCGGACGCTGGCGGGGAACCTTCGAGGCAAGCTCCTCCTGGTCACAGGGGACCTGGACGACAACGTCAATCCCGCCGCGACCTTTCAGTTGGTCGATGCTCTGATCGAAGCGAACCGGGATTTCGACCTGCTGGTGCTTCCCAACCGGAACCATGACTATGCCGCTACGTGGGGTACCTGGAACGAGGATCCGTACTTCACGCGCCGGCGCTGGGACTACTTCGTGGAGCACCTGCTGGGAGAGAACCCACCCTCGGGGTACCGGGTCGGCGAACTCGGTTGAGTTTCTCTTTTGCGGGTCGACCGAGCCGCAACCGACAGACTCCCGTGGCGCCGAGACTTGGATCGCGGCGGCCGGTACTCGGGAAGCGTGGCGCCTGCCCCGTTCGGATAGGGTGGAGGCATGACTTCCAAGCTGTGGCTGATCGGGATGATGAGTTCCGGGAAGACCAAGGTGGGCCGGCGGCTAACCGAACTCAGCGGGTTCCCTCTGGTGGATACGGACGATCAGATCGTGGAGCGGGCCGGGATGACCATTCCCGAGATCTTCGCCACGCATGGCGAGCCCGCCTTCCGGACCATGGAGTCCGAGGAGGTGGCGCGGATCGCCCGGCGCACGGAGCGGCTGGTGGTGGCCACCGGCGGCGGCGCCATCCTCGACAAGGGGAGCCGCTCCGTGATGAAGGAGACCGGACTGGTGGTGTGGCTCAAACCTCCCATCGCTTCCCTGATCGCTAAGGGCAAGACCAAGAACCGCCCCCTGCTGCTGGGCCATGACGACCTGGCCGTGCGCTACACCGAGATCTGGGAGGCCCGCAAGCACCTGTACGAGGAGGCCGCCCACATCAGCATCTCCATGGACGGGACGACCCGCAAAGAGGCCGCCAAGCAGGTCTGGAGACTCTGGCAAGCACGCTGATGGTCGCCTTCAGACCGGGGGCGGGGAG
>VXRE01000158.1 GCA_009838635.1 Acidimicrobiia bacterium
GGTAGCGGGGGTAGGATTCGAACCTACGACCTTCGGGTTATGAGCCCGATGAGCTGACCAGACTGCTCCACCCCGCGCCGTGGCTAGCCAGTTTAGCGCGTTGGGCCCCTACCGGCAATAGGGAGTTGCTCCGGGTGGCCGCCGCGATAGCTGTTCATTGGAGCACCGCAATGATGATCGCGGCGGCACTCGCAACCAGACCGGTCATCCACCCCACGATCCACCGGGTCTGCTCGGCGAAGCGCCTCTCTATGTCGGCGCGGAGACGCGAGATGGCAGCGTCCAGCCGGTCGGAGCTTACGTACTTCTCGGTAACCTGTGTCATGTCCCCAATCTACTTTCGTCGCTCGTCGGGGGAAGTTACTCTCTTACTCTACCATAAGTAACCACCTGTAGCGTCGTCAACGGACTATCAATGTGGCCGGCATTCCCCTCCGCACGTGTAGCAGGGTCGGGTAAGTCTTCGACGAGTACGATCGGGGCGGTCGCCGCCCGATGCACGGAGGTCATCAATGAGCCAGGCTTCTGCTTCTGATAGCTTCGAGTGCGACCTCCTGCTCGAGGGTGGGGTGGTGATCACGCTGGACGGGAAGCGGCGGGTCCTGGATGACGGCGCCGTGGCCGTCTCAGGCGGGAAGATCGCGGAGGTCGGCTCCACCGCCGACTTGCGGCGCCTCCGGAGTACGGCGGGGAAGGTCATCGATTGTCGCGGCAAGGTAGTCCTCCCCGGGCTGACCGACGGCCACACCCACCTGTTCCAGTCGCTGGGCCGGGGACTCGGCGACGGCATGACGCTGGTGCCCTGGCTCCAGAAGTTCATGCTCCCCTACTCGAAGGCCATCACCAAGGAGATGAGCGTGGCGGCCGTCCAGCTTGGCGCACTCCAGGCCGCTCTGTCGGGGACCACGATGGTGGTGGACAACCACTACGCCCCTACCGACACGGAGACCATCCTGGCCGTGGCCGACGCGGTGGAAGAGGTGGGGATCAGGGGCGCGATCGCCCGCGGGATCTTCGGGGAGATGAACCCGGGCGGCGAGCTGATGGGGGTGGATCCGGAGCTGTTCACCTGGTCCAACCAGGAGGAACTCGCCATCACCGCCGAATGCATGGCGGAGCGCCCGCGAGGCGGCCTGGTCGAGGTCTGGCCGTGTCCGGAGAACATCGTCTACGTGTGGCCGGAGCTGATCGAGGCCTCCGCGGAGATGGCTGAGGCCGGCGGAGTCGGCTGGCACATGCACTGCTCGGAAGTGCAGGACGAGATCTCGTTCTTCATGGAGGTGCACGGAACCCGTCCGGTGGCGTGGCTGGCCGACCGGGGGCTGCTGAGCCGCCATACCACGCTCGCTCACGCCGTCTGGCTGGATCCTGACGAAGTGGCGGCCATGGGCGCCGCCGGCGCCACCGCGGTGCACAACCCGGTCTCGAACCAGTACCTGGCCTCGGGCGTGCTCCATCTGGAGCCGTTGCTGTCGGCGGGCGCCACCGTGGCCCTCGGTAGCGACGGAGTGGCGGTCGCCGGGCAGGACATCTTCGAGGCCATGAAGGCGGGCATGCTCATGCACCGGGTGGCCAGCCTCGACTCCACCGCCACCACAGTGGAGCAGTTCCTCGAACTGGGGACGCTCGGCGGAGCGGCCATGACCGGTCTGGACGCCGGATCGCTGGAACCGGGCCGGGCGGCCGACCTGGTGGTGGTGGACGTGTCCGGCGTGCGGCACACGCCGTGGAGCCGTCCGGTGGCGTCGGTGGTCCACTCCGGTAGCGCGGCCGAGGTCGAGATGGTGGTCGTGGCCGGTGAGATCATCGTGGAGGACGGGCACTCCACCAGGGTGGACGAGGCCGAGGTAAGGGCTATGGCGGCCGAAGCAGCCGCTCAACTCTTCGGCAAGGCGCGCCTGAGCGGCCTCACCACGGACTGGAGTTTCTAGATCGCGGCCAGGCCCTCGAGACCGAGCCTGATCATCCATTCGCTGATCAGGCTCGACAGGTCGGTGATGCGACCGGTGATGAAGAGCCAGCCGAAGACCATCATCAGGAGGCCTGACAGGACGTTGATGGTCCGCAGATGGCGCTGGAGGAGCTTGATGCCCGAGTAGAGCTTGGTCACGCCGATCCCGGCGGCGATGAACGGCAGGCCCATGCCCATCGAGAAGACGAACAGGAGCAGCATCCCCCTCACAACCGTCTCCTGGGTGGCCGCCTGGGTGAGGATGGCCGCCAGCACGGGGCCGATGCACGGGGTCCAGCCGAAGCCGAAGGCCATGCCCATCACCAGCGGCGCCCATCCGCCCAGGCTCGAGGGACGTACGTGGAGCCGCCGCTCCCGGTAGAGGAAGGCCAGGCGGGGCGACGTGCTGAGCGCCATCAGCACGATGACCAGGCCGAACACGGCGATCAGCCAACCCGCAGCCATGGTGATGACGCCCTTGTTACGGGCGAGCAGGCCGGCCACCGAGGTAGCCCCCGCTCCGAGGGCCACGAAGACGACCGTGAACCCGAGCACGAACAACACGGTGACCCGGAGCATCCGGGCGGTGGAGGCCTTCCCCTGCTGCAGATCCGCCACCGAGTAGCCCGACATGAGCCCCAGGTATCCGGGCAGCAAGGGCAGCACGCAGGGCGACACGAAGGACAATGCCCCGAAGACCAGGGCGCTCAGATACCCGGCAGGATCCATTCTCTAGATCCTAGTTATCAATTGCCGGTTGCTAGTCAGGAGTTGTCAGTTGCTAGGTATTCTATCAACTAGGAAATAGAGACTATCAACCAGAAACTAGGTAGCGATGGCGTGGAAGCCGGCGTCCACGTGGATGACTTCGCCGGTCACCTTGGTGGCGAAGTCGGAGAGCATCACGCAGATCATGTTGGCCACCGGGGTGGGATCGGACGTGTCCCAGGTGAGGGGGGCTCGCTCGCTCCAGACATCCTGGAACCGCTCGAACCCGGCGATGCCCTTGGCCGCCATCGTCGACAGCGGGCCCGCCGACACGGCGTTCACCCGGACGTTGTGGCGTCCCAGGTCGCGGGCCAGGTAGCGGGTCACCGAGGCCAGGGCGGCCTTGCATACCCCCATCCAGTCGTAGGCGGGCCAGGCCTGGGTGCTGTTGTCGAAGTCGAGGGTAACCAGAGCCCCGCCTCCTGCCTCCTCGAACAGCGGGAGCAACCCGACGGCCAGGGTCTTGTAGGAGAACGCCGAGGTTGTGAACGCTAGAGAGGCGCTCTCCACGGGCGTGGTCAGGAAGTTGCCGCCCAGCGCGTCCTCGGGAGCAAAGGCTATGGCGTGCAAGGCCCCGTCCAGGCTCCCCCAGCGTCGCCCCAGCTCATCTACCAGCTGCTGCATGTGAACAGGATCGTTGATGTCGAGTTCGAACACGTCGGGGGGATCGGGGAGGCGGCGGGCTGCCCGTTGTGTCAGGCGCATCCCCCGTCCGAAACCGGTCAGGAGGATCTCGGCGCCCTGCTCCTGGGCCACCTTGGCGCTGTGCCAGGCTATCGAGCCGTGCGTGAGGACGCCGGTTACCAGCACCCGCTTACCTGTCAGCAGCATGACCTCTCCTCGGTCGCGTTACCGGCCCGTCGGTCCGTGCGAGAACCCGGCGGCCGGGGGGCTTCAGTCCTCGTCAGCCGGGGCCGCAGCAGCCATCTCCGCGATCTCGGCAACGATATCGGCATTGGCCAGCGTGGTCACGTCCCCCAGCTTCCGCTGCTCCGAGATGTCCCGCAGCAGGCGCCTCATGATCTTGCCCGAGCGGGTCTTGGGCACGTCGGGCGTGAAGACGATGCTCTTGGGCTTGGCGATCGGTCCGATCGAGTTGGCGACATGGTCCCGTAGCTCGCCGATCAGCGACGCACCCCCCTCGATGCCGCCCCTTAGGCTGACGAAGGCGGCTATCGCCTGGCCGGTGAGCGGATCGGACCGGCCCACCACCGCCGCCTCTGCCACGGACGGGTGCGAGACGAGGGCCGACTCCACCTCCATGGTGGAGATGTTGTGGCCGGACACGAGCATGACATCGTCCACCCGGCCCAGCAACCACAGGTACCCGTCATCGTCCAGCTTGGCTCCGTCACCGGGGAAGTACATGCCGTCGTAGCGGGACCAGTAGGTGTCGATGTACCGCTGGTCGTCGCCCCAGATGGAGCGCAGCATGGAGGGCCAGGTGTTGCGGATCACCAGGTAGCCGCCCCCGCCCCGGCCGACCGGGCTGCCCGCGTCGTCGACCACGTCCGCCTGGATGCCCGGCATCGGGTTGGTGGCCGAGCCCGGCTTGGTGGCGGTGATGCCGGGCAGGGGGGCGATCATGATCGAGCCGGTCTCGGTCTGCCACCAGGTGTCCATGACCGGCGCGTTGCCGCCCCCGATGTGCTCGTGATACCACATCCACGCCTCGGGGTTGATGGGTTCGCCCACCGTGCCCAGCACGCGCAGCGTGGACAGGTCGTGGCGCTGCGGGTACTCCTCACCCCATTTCATGAAGGCCCGGATGGCGGTTGGAGCGGTGTAGAGCTGGGTCACCTTGTACTTGGCGATGATCGACCACAGCCGGTCCTTGTCCGGGTAGTCGGGCGTCCCCTCGTACATGACCGAGGTGGTCTGGTTGGCCAGCGGCCCGTAGAGGATGTAGGTGTGACCGGTCACCCAGCCGATGTCGGCAGCGCACCACCAGATGTCCCGGTCGGGCTTGATGTCGAACACGAAGCTGTGAGTCGTGGCCGCGCCCACCAGGTATCCGCCCGTGGTGTGCATGATGCCCTTGGGCTTGGCGGTGGTACCGGACGTGTACAGGATGTAGAGCAGGTCCTCAGCGTTCATGACCTCGGGAGCGCATTCGGCGCTCTGGCCGTCCACGAGGTCGTGCCACCAGATGTCCCGGCCCTCCTTCATGGTCACGTCGTTCTCGGTCCGGCGTAGCACCACGCAGCGCTCGACCAGATCGGTCCTCTCCATGGCGCGGTCGGCGGCCACCTTCAGATCCACCACGCTCCCCCGGCGCCAGGCGCCGTCACAGGTGATCAGAACCCGGGCGCCGGCGTCCTCGACCCGGTCGTAGATGGCGTCGGCCGAGAAGCCGCCGAAGATGACGCTGTGGGCGGCGCCAATGCGAGCACAGGCCAGCATGGCCACGGCCAGCTCGGGGACCATGCCCATGTAGACCGCGACCCGGTCGCCCTTTCCGACTCCGATCGAGCGCAGGCCGTTGGCGAACCGGCAAACGTCCTCGTAGAGGTCCCGGTATGTGATGACCCGCTCGTCCCCCGGCTCACCCTCCCAGTAGTAGGCCACCTTGTCGCCCTTGCCGGCCTCGATGTGGCGGTCCAGGCAGTTGTAGGACATGTTGAGCTCGCCGTCGGTGAACCACTTGAAGAAGGGTGGGTTGGAGTCATCCAGGAGGACGGTGGGCTCCTTGAACCAGGTCACGCGGTTGCGGGCCTGCGCCTCCCAGTACGCGACCGGGTCGGCGGCGGCCTGCTCATGGAGGCCAGGCTGGGCGTTGGCCTGTCGGGTGCACTACGGTGACGGCGGGGAGATGCGCTCTTACCGCCACAGGGTTTGGGTGGTGCGTTGGGCCCCGTCTCCTCGCTTACGATCCGCGTGGGTCGGAGGCTACTCGCGTCGCCACACCCATCGCGTCAACCGGCTATACGGCCGGGCCGCCTCGCGGGCCCGAGATCCCGGAAGCTGCCGCGTTGAGGTCAGTGCCCGCCGACCGTTGCCGGAACCTCGGAGGAGGTGGTGGCGGCGTCCAGGGAGTCCCGGGCATGGTATGACGACCGCACCAGCGGGCCCGACTCGATATGGGCCAGTCCGATCCGCCGACCGAAGGCCGCGTAGTCGGCGAACTCGTCGGGGTGGACGTAGCGGTCGACCGGGCGGTGTCTCACCGTGGGCCGCAGGTACTGGCCCACCGTGACCACGTCCACGCCGACCGCCCTGAGATCGGCGATGGCCCCCAGGACCTCATCACGGGTTTCGCCCATGCCCACGATGAGTCCCGACTTCACCACCCCGTCCGGTCGGTACCACTTCGCCCGGGCGAGCAGCGCGAGGGAGCGTCCGTACGAGGCGGCGGTCCTGACCTCGCGCTGGAGGCGGAGGACGGTCTCGGTGTTGTGGTTCAGCACGGCCGGCCCCGCCTCCATGACCCGCTCCAGGTCCGCCCTGGCTCCCTTGAAGTCGGGAATCAGCACCTCGACGTCACATTCCGGTACCCGTTTCCGCACCTCCTGCACCGTCCTGGCGAAGATGGTCGAGCCGCCGTCGGGAAGGTCATCCCGGTTGACGGAGGTGATCACGGCGTGGCGCAGCCCCATGGCTGCTATCGCCTCGGCCACGCGGACCGGTTCCTGCAGGTCGAGTCCCCGCGGGCGGCCCGTGGTGACGTCGCAGAAACCACATGCCCGGGTGCAGACGCCACCCAGGATCATGATGGTGGCGGCGCCCTCGCTCCAGCACTCGTAGATGTTCGGGCAGCCTGCTTCCTCGCACACCGTGTGGAGGTCGAGCTCCCGCATGAGCCTTCCGAGCTGCCGGTATTCCGGCCCCAAGCGGGCGGTCACCTTCATCCATGGCGCCCGGGGCGGCTCGCCCGCCAGCCGCTTGCCGATCGTCACCGGCACGGCCGCCCGGCCCTTAGGTGCGAACGTCCCCTCGGCAAGGAGCCGGTCCACCTCGAAGGTTCTCAGCCGTCCCTGCCCCCGGGTGAAGGCGCCCACCTGGAGGTCGTTCTGCTCGTACCCGAACACCTCCACGAAGCGAGGGACCAGCACCTCGACGGTCTCCTCTATCGAGATCCTCCTGCCGAGCAACTCCGCCAGGGAGGTGACGGGACGGTCGGTGATGCCGCACGGGTGCATGTGACCGAAGTAGCTCATGTCAGGGTCGACATTCAGGGCGAAGCCATGCATGGTCACGCCCCGAGCCACCCGAACGCCGATCGCGGCCACCTTCCCCCGGTCGGTCCACACTCCGGTGTACCCGGCATCCCGCCAGGCCTCGACGCCGAAGTCGGACATGGTGCGGATCAGCACCTCCTCCACGGCTCGGACATAGGGGACGATCTTGCGCAGGTCGGCCAGGGCAAGGATGGGGTAGCCGACCAGCTGCCCGGGGCCGTGGTACGTGACGTCGCCCCCGCGGTCGATATCGAACCGCGTCGCTCCGATCGCGGCCAGGCGATCCTCGGGAAGGAGGAGGTGGGAGCCGTCGCCGTTCCGACCCACGGTGTAGACGTGGGGGTGTTCCTGCAGGAGCAGGTAATCGGACCCGGCCCGGCCCGTCTGCCTGCTTTCCCAGAAGGCGCGTTGCAGGTCCCAGGCCTCGTCGTACGCGAGACGGCCCAGCCACCTGGTGCGCAACCGGGTCGGCTCGGCCGCTACTCGGAACTGCCTGTCCGGTTCGACCGGCAGCCGAACCGGCTCCGGTGGCCGCGGTCTGTCTAGATCAGTTGCTGTTCCCAATCCCAGGTCTCCAGGTTTTCCTTGATCCGGCGGAGGAAGAGAACTGCGGTGGAGCCATCGAAGGCTCGATGGTCCCAGGACAGGCCGAGGTAACCCATGTGCCTGATGGCGATGGCGTCCGCGCCATCGGGCGTGGTTATCACCTTGGGTCGCTTGGCGATCCCGTCTGTCGAGAGGATGGCCACGTCGGGAACGTTGATGACCGGCGCCGACATGAACGAGCCGTAGGGTCCGGGATTGGTAATCGTGAAGGTGCTGCCGGAGATGTCGTCGGGACCCACCCGACCGCCGCGCGCCCGCACCGCCAGGTCGCGGACCTTCCTCGCAAGAGCTCTCAGCGAATAGTCATCCGCCTTCTTTATGGTGACCACCATCAGGCCGTCCTGGTTGAGGTCGACCGCGATCCCGAGATCGACATCCTGGTGGAATGTGGCGGTGCGACCCTGCTGGTCGAAGGAACTGTTGACCACCGGGAAGGCCCGGAGGGCGTCCATCGTGGCGCGGGCGATGAAGGGCAGGTAGGTGAGCGAGAATCCTTCCTGCTGCCGGAAGGACGCGCGGTGGGCTTGGCGCACCCTCTCCACCTGCTCGTAGTCGACCTCCATAGAGGTCCACACGTGGGCGGCGGTGCGTAGCGAAGCGACCATGTTGTCGGCGATTCGCACCCGCAGGCGGCTGAGCTTGACGGGCTCGTCCATCTGCGGTCCCGGATCGGCGGGCGCCGGCTCGGGCTCGGAGGCTGCGGGGGCCGGGGCCGGTTCGGGCACCGCCTTCATGCTCTCTATGTAGGCGAGCACATCGTTGCGCGTGACGCGGCCGTCGCGTCCGGTGCCCTCGATGACGCCCGGATCGATGTCGTGCTCCCGAGCCAGGCGGCGGACCACCGGCGACAGGAACTTGCGGGGTCCGGGCCGGTCGGGCGGCTCCGATGCCGGGGCCGGTGCGGCC
>VXRE01000164.1 GCA_009838635.1 Acidimicrobiia bacterium
GATCACCACCAGGTTCCCGCTCGACCGGACCGATGTCACGTAGGTGGACAGGGTCATCGCCAGGGCATCCCGGGTATCACCGGGGTCGGAACCGGGTTCCCAGAGGTACCGGAACGAACCATCCGCCGTCCTGGTCTTGACCGCTCCGACCGCCCAGAGGTCCCTCGAGACCGTGGCCTGGGTGACCTGGAACCCTTGCTCCGCCAGCAGCCGGGCCAGGTCGGCCTGGCTCGATACGGCCTGTTCGGAAAGGATGTTCCGGACGGCCCTCCGGCGCGCTTCCGTACCCATACACGCAAGAGTATGCACGCTAGTGCATGATTATGCAAACTATGCGGCAAGGGGTGGCCGGCTAGTACTTGTAGTCGTCCCGCTTGTAGGGGCCGTCCACGGGAACGCCTAGGTAGTCGGACTGGTCCTTGGTCATCTCGGTCAACTCCGCCCCCAGATGGTCGAGGTGGAGCCGGGCCACCTCCTCGTCCAGGTACTTGGGCAGGCGAAGCACTTCGGCCTCGTACTCGTCGGCGTTGTCGTGCAGGTCGAGTTGCGCCAGCACCTGGTTGGTGAACGAGGTGGACATGACGAAGCTCGGATGTCCGGTAGCGCAGCCCAGGTTGAGCAGCCGGCCCTCGGCCAGGATCAGGATGCCGTGGCCATCCGGGAACACGTACTCGTCGTACTGGGGCTTGATGTTGCGGCGTGTCACCCCGGCGGCGGATTTCAGAGCCGCCATGTCGATCTCGTTGTCGAAGTGGCCGATGTTGCCGACGATGGCCTTGTCCTTCATCCGGGACATGTGCTCCAGGGTGATGACGTCGCGGTTGCCGGTGGCGGTGATGAATATGTCGGCGGTCTCCACCACGTTCTCGATGGTGTTGACCTCGAATCCGTCCATGGCCGCCTGCAGGGCGCAGATCGGGTCGATCTCGGCGATGACCACCCGGCACCCCTGGCCGCGGAGGGCCTCGGCGGATCCCTTGCCCACCTCGCCGTAGCCGGCCACCAGCGCCAGCTTGCCTCCGAGCATTACGTCGGTGGCGCGGTTCAGGCCGTCGATCAGGCTGTGCCGGCTTCCGTAGACGTTGTCGAACTTGGACTTGGTGACCGAGTCGTTGATGTTCATGGCGGGGAAGAGCAGCTGTCCCATGGTCTGCATCTCGTGGAGGCGGTGGACGCCGGTGGTGGTCTCCTCGCTGACGCCGCGCACCGACTCCGCCATCCGGATGAAGTAATCGGCATCGTCCGCGATCCGGGCGCGGAGCAGGTCGAGTATCACGCCCCACTCCTCGGGCTCGCCGTCCGGATCGAAGGAAGGCACAGCGCCCAGGCGACCGTACTCGGCCCCCTTGTGGACCAGCAGGGTGGCGTCCCCGCCGTCGTCCACGATGAGGGAGGGGCCGTTTGAATCCGCCCAGGCCAGCATGCGATCCGTGCACCACCAGTACTCCTCGAGGGTCTCGCCCTTCCAGGCGAAGACGGGGATGCCGCGGGGGTCTTCTGGGGTCCCGCCCTTCTCGGGCCGGCCGACCACCACCGCGGCGGCCGCCTGGTCCTGGGTGGAGAAGATGTTGCAGGATGCCCAGCGAACCTCGGCGCCAAGTTCCGCCAGGGTTTCGATCAGCACCGCGGTCTGGACCGTCATGTGGAGGGAGCCGGAGATCCGGGCGCCGGCCAGGGGCTTGGAAGCCCCGTACCGCTCCCGGAGCGCCATGAGCCCGGGCATCTCGTGCTCGGCAAGCTCGATCTCCCGCCGACCCTGCCCGGCCAGGCCGAGGTCGCGGACCTTGTACTCGAGCGGTGCTCCCTCGCGGTTCTCCATCATCGCTGCGTTCTCCTGATCGGTCGGGGTCGGGCGCGTCCACCACCATGATGCCGGGTTCGGAGGATCTCGCCGGCGTCTAGCGCGGCGCGGTGATAGGTGGGCGTGCGATCGGATCCGGTTCGCCGGATTATACCGAGGGCATGCTCCAACCGAGATCCACCTGCCTGGCACTCTCGGGAACAAATAGCCCGTTTACCGGCACTTACGTGTCATGGCATGCCTAGCATCGCGGCCCTGTCGTACCAGCCGACTCGTTCTGTGCTTGCGAAATGTCGCATTTCGGGCGGGTGTATGTGGCCGAGTATGGTACGCCAGCTACACGAGGCGAAGGGCTGCCTGGTCAGCCCTTTTCCGGCGGGTAGTCGACGCAGTTCTTAGAGGAGGAAACGCATGAAAGTGAAGCTGGTTCGGCTCCTGGCGCTGATGGCGGCGCTGGCACTGGTGGCCGGCGCCTGTGGCGGAGAGTCGGATACGCCGTCAACACCCGAGACCGTGGTCGTGACGTCAATCGTTACTGAGACCGAGACGGTGACCGAGGTGGTGACGGAGACCGTTACGGAGGTCGTTACCGAGACGGTCGAGGTTGAGATGGTCAACCCGCTGGCGGGGACCACGGTCACGGTGTTCGGACCGGAGAGCTCGGATGCCGAGGCCGGTTCGCATCAGGCGGCGCTGGACATCTTCGCCGCGCAGAACGACATGACCATCCAGTACACCGGGGAGCGGAGTTTCTCGGATCTGATCAACGCCCAGGCGGCCGGTGGCAACCCGCCGGACATCGCGGTGTTCCCGCAGCCCGGCAAGATCGCCGACTTCGCCCGCGAGGGTTGGCTCCTGCCGATCCCCGACGACGTCATCGCCACCATGGAAGCCAACATCGGCGCGGCATGGAACGCATTCGGCAACGTCGACGGCGTCCAGTACGCCATCCCGACTAAGGCGGACCTCAAGTCACTGGTGTGGTACCGGCCGGCCGACTTCGCGGCCAACGGGTACGAGGTCCCCGGCACCTGGGCCGATCTGAAGGCTCTGACCCTGCAGATGATCGATGACGGCAACGTGCCGTGGTGCGTGGGCATCGAGTCCGGTGGCGCTACCGGATGGGCCTTCACCGACTGGGTGGAGGACCTGACCCTCCGTTACGAGGGTGCCGACTTCTACGACGAGTGGGTGGCCCACACAATCCCGTTCAACACTCCGGAGATGAACGCCATCTGGACCGAGATTCTCGAGCTCTGGAACACTCCGGGCGCCGTGTACGCGGAGGGCGGAACCATCGCCTCGACCTTCTTCGGGGACAACGGACGGCCGCTGGTGGAGGGCGACTGCATGATGCATCGCCAGGCCTCTTTCTTCTCGGCCTTCTTCCCGGATGGCACCGGGTTCGGTCCCGACGGTGTGGATGTCTTCTACTTCCCGTCGGTGAGCGGTGACCGCCCGGTGCTCGGCGCCGGGACGCTGGTGGCCGCCTTCAGGGATGCCCCCGAGGTTTGGGCGGTGATGGAGTACTACGCCAGCCCCGAGTACGCGGACAACCGGCAACGGTTCCAGAACCTGTCCAAGGGAGGCGGAGCCGTGCTTAGCGGCTTCCTGTCCCCCAACCTGAACGCCGACCTGGGCCTGTACCAGCCTCTGGAGCAGTCCTTCCTGGACATACTGTTCACGGCTGAGGTGGTCCGGTTCGACGGCTCCGACCTGATGCCGGCCGCAGTGGGCGCCGGGACCTTCTGGTCCGAGGCGACCAGCGCGGTGAACGGGGACAAGACGGTCGACGAGGCCACCCAGGCCATTGAGGCCTCCTGGCCCTAAGGCACTGAACAGCTAGGTGCTGTACGGTGGGTGCCTATCAGGCGGTAGGCACCCACCGTGTCCAACTCATCGACGAGAGGACGGCCCGGCCAAACGATGAGATACACCCGAACCCCGGCTAGCGGGTCGGCTCGCTACATGGAGGCCGGCGGGTGGTAGGCGTCGTGAGCGTGGCCGTCAACCTCCTCATGGCCCTCGGCATGGCCGGGGGCGCCGGGCTGTGGATCGACCGCACGGGCCGGCCGTCCCGAACCCGGCGGGTCATCGCCGTGGTGGTCGGTGTCGCCCTCGGCGCTCTCACCTGGTGGGGTATCACCTCGGTCGACAAGCTGGAGACCACGGCCACGGGAGTGGTGGTCTCGATTCTCGCCAGCGGTCTCATCTTCATCGCTGCCAACAAACTCTTCGACCTGGCCCCCGATCGGTGGGCCGTTTTCACCACCTTGGTGGGAGCCGCCGGCAGCTTCGCCGTCTTCGCCATGCTGTGGGGCAACCGGGGCATCGACGATCCGGCGCTCCGCACGGTGGTCGCCACCGCTATCGGAGGGGTGGCGGGCTACCTGCTGGGCACCGTCGAGCGATCTGGGCAGCGCCTCGCGATCGGGATCGGCGCCGGAGGCGTCCTGGGCGCGCTGGCGGCGTCGGGGATGCGGAACGTGGGCCTGAAGTTCACGGTTGAGCAGCGGGAATTCGTGGTGTGGCCGATCCTTCCCTACATCGACTACGGCGTTCTGGCGGGCGCCATCCTGGTCGGGGCGGTGCTCGGGCTCCTGCTGTGGCAGGCGCGGGGACGCCGGAACCCGCTGGCCCGCTCCCTGTTGCTCGGCGGAACGATCGGATTCTTTTTTGGTGGGTGGCTGCTTCCAAGCCTTGGCTCCGCAACCAAGACGGACGCCTTCGTCGCGGCCGTCGGGGTGGGGGTGGGTATCGGGGCGTACCTCGGCCTCAAACCCATTCCCGACCACTCTGCCCGGGGCCGGATCGAGGTGTCCGCCCGGGCCTACATCTTCCTGGTGCCGGCGCTGGGCTTCATTGCCTCGACCCTGATCATCCCGACCCTCCGCACCCTGTTCCTCTCGTTCCACGACGCCAGGGGCCAGGAGTACGTCGGGTTCGTCAACTACGGGGACGTGTTCGGGAGCCCCAACATCTTCAACGTGGATGGTTGGGCCGGCATCTTCGGCAGCAAGCTGTTCTGGGTGGGCGCGGTGCTGCTACTGATCGGGGTGGGCGTCTCGGTCCTGATGGGCCGCCAGAGCGGTTACCGGATCAGCTTCTCGCCCGGATCGGGCGGCCTCGCGGCGCTGGGGGCGCTGCTGGCGCTGTTCGCGGTCTTCGCGGCCCTGCGGGGCACGGTGTTCAACAACCTGTGGTGGGTGGTCACCGTCACCGTGATCTCGACGACGGCAGGTCTTGCCATAGCCGTCCTGGCCGACCGTTCCAAGGGGGAGTCGGTCGCCAAGTCGCTGATCTTCATGCCGATGGCGATCTCGTTCGTGGGCGCCGGGGTGATCTGGCGCTTCATGTACCTGGCGCGGGACGTGTCGAAGCCACAGACGGGAGTGATCAACACGTTCTGGGTGGGTCTGGGCAATCTCAGCCTGTCCCGTGGTCCCGGGTTCTGGATCGCAGCCCTCCTGAGCCTGGCCTTGGCGGCCCTCCTGGTGCGCCTGGCGATCCGGGCCTGGCGGGTGGGGGAGCGAGGGGTCGGGGCCGGCGCCGCGGTCTGCGCCCTGCCGCTGGTCTGGTTCGCCTACGCCTTGTGGCGCGGGGTGGGCGGTTTCGAGGTCAGGGACAACGGCGATGTGGTGGCCTCCACCATCCAGTTCGCCCAGCAGGCGCCCTTCAACAACGTTTGGCTGATGCTGGTGCTGATCTGGATCCAGACCGGCTTCACGATGGTGATCTTCTCAGCAGCGATCAAGGCGGTTCCGTCCGATCTGATCGAGGCTGCCCGGGTGGACGGCGCCTCCGAGGCGCAGGCCTTCTGGCGGGTGATCATTCCCCAGATCGCTCCAACCATCGGGGTGGTGATCACCACCCTGATCGTCCTGGTCATGAAGGTGTTCGACATCGTGAAGGTGATGACCAACGGGAACTTCGGCACCCAGGTGATCGCCAACGAGATGTGGCAACGCGCCTTCACCGAGCTGAACTTCGGGCTCGGGTCGGCACTGGCCGTGGTGCTGTTCATCGCCGTGCTGCCGATCCTCTACGTGAACATCCGCCGGATGCAGAAGGCGGCCAGCTGATGACCACGCTGAGCACGACCGGAGGGCCCGGCCTCGGCAAGCGTACCTACGCCTTTCTCAGGTCGATCCCCACCTGGGTGCTGTGGATGCTGGTCTTGCTGTGGACCATCCCCTCGCTGGGACTGCTGGTCAACTCGTTCCGGACCCGCAACGCCCAGCGGGCCAGCGGCTGGTGGGCCGTTGTCGTAGAGAACCCGTCGGAGACCCTGACTCTCGACAACTACGTCGACATACTCGCCGCCGGCGCCCAGGGCGGCCTGTGGCGAGCCCTGCTCAATTCCCTGGCCATCGCCCTGCCGGCCACGGTGATCCCGATCGCCTTCGCCGCCTTCGCCGCGTACGCGTTCGCCTGGATCGACTTCAAGGGACGGGAGTGGCTGTTCATCGCCACCGTGTCACTCCTGGCCATCCCTGCCCAGATGTCCCTGATCCCGCTGCTCCAGCTCTACAGCGGCGGAGGCCATCTGACCCTCCCGATCCTCGAAAAGACCGTGACCCTGTTCCCGGATCTCGACCTGGCGGGCAGGCATGTGTCGGTCTGGCTCACCCACACCGGCTTCGCGCTGCCGTTCGCCATCTTTCTCCTGCACAACTACATCAGCGGCCTGCCCAAGGACATCTTCGAGTCGGCGGTCATCGACGGGGCCGACCACTTCAAGATCTTCTGGCGGCTGGTCATCCCGCTGTCGGTCCCGGTGCTGGCGGCCTTCGCCATCTTCCAGTTCCTGTGGACCTACAACGACTACCTGATCGCGGTCACCATGCTGGGAGGCGCGGGGCAGAACTTCCCGGCCACGGCGCGGATCGCGGCCCTGGCAGGCGAATTCGGCCAGGCCGAACACCTCCTGACCGCCGGCGCGTTCCTGTCGACGCTGCTACCGATCATCGTCTTCTTCGCCCTCCAACGCTTCTTCGTCACCGGCATCCTCGCCGGCTCCGTAAAGGGCTAGACGCACTCGAGACTCGATCTCCCTGTCGCGGCTTGACCGTTCCTCCGCGATCAGCGCGGCAGCATCCACGCCCAAATCGGTCTGGGGGCGCCCTGCCATGTGCTCTCGCCATTCCCAGCTCATCGGTCCCAAAGCCAGTCGAGGTCGGAGAAGGCGAGTTCCTGGTCGAAGTTCTCAATGTTGTCTTGCACGTTGAGGATCAGGCACCGGTCGGTCCCGCCGGTCATCTCAGGTCCCCGGAGGCCGCGCCCGATCATCTGGAAGTACAGGTTCGGGCTGTAGACGGGGCGGGCCACGATGATGGCGCGGGTCTTGGGGGCGTCGAACCCTTCTCGGAATACGGCGTAGTTCACAAGCGCCTTGATCTCGCCGTTTCGGAAGCCTTCGACCACCCGGCGGCGGATAGCAGGTCTGGTTTCTCCGCTCACTGCTCGCGCCACGACTCCCTCGCGATTGAGGAGCGCTGCCAGGGTCTTGGCGTGCTCCACCGAGGTGGCGAATATCAGCGTCGGCCAGTCTTTTTCGACGTGCTTCTTGTATGCGTCGAGGATGCGGCGGGTGCGCTGAGCACTGTGCGCGATGCGGTCCTGCGCGGTCGAAGGTAGCCAGGCCAATACACGTTCCCATCCCTGGGGATCTCGGACGAATCGGCGAATCTCCTCCAACTCTTCGGGTGTCAGTCGAAGCGTGTCGCCTTCGATGACTTCCTGGTCGGCTTGGGCGAGTATTCCCTTGTCCTGCAATTCCTGTATAACGTTCTGCGGGTCATCGTCCGCGAACGCTCCCCAATCGAGCCGGGCGTTGCCGTAGCGCCGGACCAGCCTCAGGGTCTCGTCCGGGTCATGCCCGCGATATGGGGTCGCGGTCAGGCCAATGAGGAAGGGTTCGTCCGCTCTGCGGCGGTAGGTCAATCCGATCTCGTCCATGACCGATGTGAACGTGGGCGCGATCGACCGGTGGGCTTCGTCGAAGACCACGAGCTTGAATTCGTTCAAGAACTTGTAATCTGCCGGGCGATTCTTGAGCCGTGAGTTGAGCGTCTGGATCGAGGCGACAACCACATGGTCCTCTGTGGTAGGAAACGGCTTGGGCTGTCCGCTCCACAATCTCGAGATTCGGAGTTGCCCGGCTTCGATTCCCTCGCTTCTCCATACCTGTGCCCACGCCTCGACCGCCTGCTCGCACAGTTCGTCACGGTCGGCGACCCACAGCACTCCGCCGCGGAACCCGTCGTCCCGAATGGCTTCTACGATCGCCTGTACCGCAACCCTGGTCTTTCCCGACCCGGTAGGCAGGCTGATCATGCCCCGCCGCTCGACGCCTCCGGCGCCGTTGGAACGGAGCATCCGGAGCACGTTGGCAGCGACGGATCGTTGGTAGTCGTGCAAGGGGGGGTGTCCCTGTCTTGTTGTCAAGCTGCGTCGGGTAGTTTCTCGGGTTGGC
>VXRE01000034.1 GCA_009838635.1 Acidimicrobiia bacterium
CGGCGGTGAACTTCATCGTCAACATCCTCAACATGCGGGCCACCGGGATGCGGCTCCTCAGGATGCCGGTGTTCGTCTGGATGACCCTGGTCGTGGCTCTGCTGCTGCTCTTCTCGCTCCCCATCATCGCCATCGCCCTGTTCATGCTCACCTTCGACCGGCAGTTCGGCACGTTGTTCTTCGTGGCGGAAGCCGGTGGCGATCCCATCCTCTGGCAACACCTGTTCTGGTTATTCGGACATCCCGAGGTGTACATCCTGATCCTTCCCGCTATGGGCATCGTCTCCGAGACCTTGCCGGTCTTCTCCAAGAAACCGCTCTTCGGTTACCCGGCGGTGGTGTTCGCCGGCGCCGCCATCGCCTTCCTGGGGTTCGGGGTCTGGGCTCACCACATGTTCTCCTCCGGTATCCCCACCGTCGCCCAGGCCGCCTTCGGGCTGTCCACCATGACCATCGCAATTCCCACCGGGATAAAGATCTTCAACTGGCTGGGAACCGTTTGGGGCGGCAGGGTGCGGTTGACCACGCCCATGCTGTTCTCGCTGGGCTTCGTGGCCCTGTTCGTCATCGGGGGCCTGTCGGGGGTGACCCACGCCGTGGTCCCGTCCGACTGGCAGCAGACCGACACCTACTACATCGTGGCCCACTTCCACTACGTGCTCTTCGGGGGCGCCCTGTTCGGCCTCTTCGCCGGCATCTACTACTGGTTCCCGAAAGTCTGGGGCCGCATGTACAACGAGGCGCTGGGCAAGTGGCACTTCTGGCTGATGTTCATCGGCATGAACCTGACTTTCGGTCCCATGCACTGGCTCGGACTGCAGGGGATGGTGCGGCGGACCTGGGTCTATCCCGAGGAGGCGGGCCTCGGCGCCGGCAACTTCGTGGTGACCGTCGGCGCCTTCGTCATCGCCGTCGGGGTGCTGGTCTTCATGATCAACTGGAGCTACTCCAAGCGGCGCGGTCGGATAGCGCCCAACGACCCGTGGGATGCCCGCACCCTGGAGTGGACCATGCCCTCCCCCACTCCGGAATACAACTTCGCGGTGGAGCCGACCGTCACCTCGTTGGACGACTTCTGGCACCTCAAGTACGACGAGGACGAGGACGGCCGGGCGGTGCGCAAGGAGAAGGCCGACGAACTGGTCGACGAGCTGATCCAGGCCAACGGCAACCCCGACCATGAGATCCACCTACCGGCGCCCTCCTACTTCCCGTTCATAGTCGGGCTGGGCATCATGTTCATCGCCTACGGGATCATGTACCACACCCGCCCGTACGGCATCCCCATGCTGGCGGCAGGCGCCTTCGTCGCCATCGGCGCGCTGTTCGCCTGGGGGTCCGAACCGCTCGAGGAGGTCCACGACGAGGAGCACGAGGACCACGGCGACGACGCGCACGACGGGGACGCCGAGCCGGCGCTGAGCGAGGGAGACGCCTGATGGCGGACCTCGCCCACGGCCACGAGGAGGGTGGGGGCCACCACCAGGTGACCGGCATCGACAGCCGGAAGCTCGGAATGTGGGTGTTCCTCAGCTCGGAGTTCCTATTCTTCGGCGCCCTCATCAACAACTACCTGCTGTTCAAGGGCCGCGACTTCGGGCCGGGCACCCTGTATCCGGTCGAGCTCTACGACATCCCGTTCACATCGATCAGCTCGTTCGTCCTGCTCATGAGCTCGCTGACGATGGTCCTGGCCCATTCGGCGCTGGCGCGCGGCGATCAGGACCAGACCAAGACCTGGCTGTTCGCCACCGCCTTCCTGGGAACGGTCTTCGTCTCCGGCCAGTTCTTCGAGTTCGCGGAGTTCATCCTCCACGGGTTGAAGCTCAACATCAACCCGGCCGCCAGCGCCTTCTACATGCTGACCGGCTTCCACGGGCTCCACGTGGTTCTCGGGATCCTGATGCTGCTGGTGCTGGCCTTCAAGTCGATGCGCACCGGCGGCCTGTCCGAAGCCGAAGGGCTCAACGTCGAGTTGGTAGGCTTGTACTGGCACTTCGTCGACATCATCTGGATCGTCATCTTCGTGCTCGTCTACCTGATCCAATGAGAGAAGCAGGGCATTAGGAATGGCCGGCGGCGCACACCATCCCCAGCCTCGGCAGTACGTGATGATCGCCATCGTGCTGGCGGTGCTCACGGCCGCCGAGGTCGCGCTCTTCTACCTGGAGGCCGGCGTGGACGCCATCGGCCAATCCCTTACCGTCCCGGCCCTGCTGATCCTGAGCGCCCTCAAGTTCTACCTGGTGGTTGCCATGTTCATGCACCTCCGGTTCGAGAAGCGGCTGCTGTCGCGCTTCTTCACCTCCGGCGCCATCCTGGCGGGCGCGCTGTACCTGATCACTCTCGCGGCGCTGGGCGCGGTCGTCCTCTTCTAGGAGGGTACTGAAAAATGTCCAGTTGGCCCGAGACCCTGTGACGAAACTCCTGCTCACGACATCGCGGGCCAACCCATCCCCGTCTTTTTCAGCACCCTTCTAAGGGCTGCCGGTGGCCGGTAGCCGACTACTGGCCCGCATTTACACTGGGCTGATCCCGAACGACTCCCGCCCGATGAATCGCCCCGAGCCAAACTCCGCGGCCTGATGGATCGCTGAGATGATCCCGGCCTGGCACCCCCACTTCGACGTTTGGGCATTCGTGTTCGTGGTCGGCTTCGGATACGCGTACACCATCCGCCGTATCGGTCCCTATCTGGAAGTCGAGGGACCGCTGGTCACCCGGCGCCAGGTCGCCCTCTTCACCGCAGGGCTGGCATCTCTGTGGGTGGTGTCGGACTGGCCGTTCCACGACATTGCCGAACAGCGCCTGTTCCTGTTCCACATGATCGAGCACATGACCCTGGCGCTGGTCTCGGCCCCGTTGATGATCGCCGGGACACCGGCCTGGATGCTCCGCCGGATCTTCACCAACCCGCGCTTCTTCCCCGTCCTCCGCCCGCTCACCCGACCGCTCGCGGCCTTCTTCGTGTTCAACGGCATCCTGGTCGGCATCCACTGGCCGGAGATCGTGAACCTGATGGTCACCTCCGGCATCTACCACTTCGCGATTCACGCCCTGCTCATGGCGGCGGCCATCGTGATGTGGATTCCGGTGCTGAGCCCGGTGCCGGAGCTGAAGCGGCTCAATCCTCCGCTACGCATGCTGTACCTGTTCGCCCACTCGCTGCTGCCCACCATACCGGCCTCGTTCCTGACATTCGGGAAGGAACCCCTCTACCGCTTCTACGCCGAGGCGCCCCGCCTGTGGGGCATCTACGCCATCACCGACCAGACCCTGGCCGGGTTGGTGATGAAGCTAGGCGGCGGCGCCATCCTCTGGGGCGTCCTGGTGGTGATCTGGTTCCGGTGGTATGCCTACGAGCAACGCTGGGAGGCATTGGAGCGGGAGCTCCGCAAGGAATCATGAGATACGCTCCGGCGCTGGCGGTGCTCCTGGTCCTCGCAGCTTGCGGTGACTCCGGCGACGGACCTCCCGTCGAGACCGTCCAGGGCGTGGTCCTCGAGGTCAACGGTGACCTGGAAGGAGTCGAGTCGTTCGTGCTGCGGACCGATGACGGCGAGGTCTTGGAGCTCGTTCCGTCACCCGACGGGGACTTCCGCTTCCCGCTCGCTCACCTATACGACCACCTGCGGACATCGGAACCCCTATCGGTCGGGTTGGACCGGTCGGCGGATCCGCCCCTGGCGGTCTCCATGAGGGATGCCGACAGCTCGGCCTGGCACGCCGCCGAAACCCATCCGGACACCACCGCGCCCGCGGCTTCGGTAGTCACGGCGCCACCCGCTCCCTCCACCACGACCGTTCCGGCGACGACCGAGGCCGATCCGCCCGGAGTGGTGATCGATCTGACGATCACGGACGGCTCGGTGGAGGGGGGAGTACGGCGCGAGGCTGCGCGGGTCGGACAATGGGTGACGCTCCGGGTGAGCGGGAACACGTCGGACGAGGTGCACATCCATGGCTACGACCTCTACATGGAACTGATCGAAGGCCAGGGCCGACTGACCTTCGAGGCATCGATTCCCGGCGTCTTCGAGGTGGAGTTGGAGCGAACCCACACCCTGGTCCTCCAACTGGAGGTGTCTTGAGCCGGGCCCGCCTCGCAGCCTGGCCCGTGGCGGCTGCGCTACTGCTGGCGATGGCGGAGCCCGCCCACGCCCACGGACTGGGCGGCCGCCTCGACCTGCCGATCCCCATCTGGCAGTTCGCCTGGGCGGCCGCGTTCGCGGTCCTGGTGTCGTTCGCGGTGCTGGGACGTTACTGGACCCACCCCCGCCTGGCGCCCGCGTCCCGCGGTTCCACCCTCCCGCCGGGGCTGGGGTCGGTAGGGCGAAGCCTGTTGCCGATCACGCGCCTGATCGGGGTGGCGCTGCTGGCGTTGACCATCCACGCCGCCTTCCGGGGCAATCCTGACACAGCCTCCAACCTGGCGCCCTACGTCGCCTTCGTGCTCGTATGGGTGGGCGTGGCGGTGGCGTCAGCCCTCGTAGGTGACCTGTGGGCCACCGTCAACCCCGTGGCAACCCTGACCTATCTAGCCGGGCGGATCCGCCGTCCGGTCCGTCCCGGCATCGAACCGGCGCCGCCCCAGGACGGTGAATCGATCTCTCTCCTCGGGATCGTGGCGTTCCTCTGGATGGAGCTGGCTTTCCATCAGGGTGCGGCGCCACGGACGATCGGCGCCTATCTGGTGCTCTACACGATCGCACTGGTGGCGGGCGCGATGAACTACGGACCGGCCTGGGCCAGGCGGGCTGACGGTCTCTCCGTCCTCTTCCGCACGATCGGCGCCCTCGCCCCCCTCCACAAGGACGCCAAGGGAACATTGCGGCTCCGGTACCCCGTGACCGGGTTGGCGGGAATGAGCATGGGTCCTGCCACCGTGCGGCTCGTTCTCATCGTCATAGGCGCCACCACCTTCGACGGCTTCTCGCGTAGTTCCTTCTGGCTCGACATCGTCTCCAACCGATCCGGATGGGAACTAACCGCCGTGAACACCGGCGGGTTGGTCTTCGGGGTCGGCGTGGTGATGGCGCTGTACCGCGTGGCCATCGCGGCCATGGCCCGGATGACCGGCGAGCCCGAACACGAGTTGGGCGACCTCTTCGGCCCCTCCCTGGTCCCGATCATGGTGGCCTACACCGTGGCCCACTACTTCAGCTTCCTGGTCTTCGAGGGTCAGAACCTGATCAGGCTGGCATCGGATCCGTACGGGCTCGGATGGAACCTGTTCGGTACGGCCGGATGGCGTGTCGACTACACGATCCTGTCCACCGGCGCCATCGCATGGACCCAGACCTTGGCCATAGCGCTAGGTCACATGGTGGCGGTGCTGGTGGCCCATGACCGGGCCCTGGAGCGGTTCCCCCCGGAGCTGGCGGTCCGGTCCCAGTATCCGATGCTGGCGGCGATGATCGCCTTCACGATCGGAGGCTTGCTCCTCCTGCTGGGTTGAGGGCTAGCGGCTCGCCGGATCGGTGATGACGTACTCCAGTGCGTGGCCGGCAGGATCGCCGGCTTCCTCCTCATGGCCGTCGCCCGAGACCGCGGCGGCGATCAGCGCCAGCATCGTCAGGACCACCCCGACCCCGGCCGCCGCCACCAAGAACTCTCCCTTGGTGACCCGGAGGTTGGGACGGGACGACATCAGCGCCGCGAAACCGATCGTTCCGATGGAAACGAGAATGGCTATCAGCGGAGCGAACCCGGAGTAGCGAAGGAGTAGGGACCCGAAGGAGACGACGATCACCGCGATGACCAGCGTCGCGAGCGCCGGCATGGCCAACCCGTCGGTGAGGCGCTTGCGGACCTCGCGAGCCTCCTCCGCCTCGGTACCGACCAGGGCGGCCGGCTGCGCCATGGCCTGGCCGAGCCCGCCGATCAGCGCGCCCAGCACCGTCCAGCCCAACCAGATCCACATGATCGAGAGAGGGCTGACGGCGAGTAGTTGCGTCCCCGACAGGGATGCCTCGCCGGTGGCATACAGAACGCCCCCGAAGGCGGCGCCGACCACCAGGCCCACGAAACCCCCCGAGAACACCGAACCGACCCAACTGGTCTCCGTGTCGTAGGCCGGCGACCTGAACCGGCCCATCCCCCGTGAGGCCACGTTGATGATGGCGCCCGCCACGAGCCAGACCACGCCGGTGGCGGCTACGTAGGTCCAGGTGACCTCACCGGCCGGGGCGCCGTCCGCGGTGGCCTCCGACAGTCGGGGCAGCATCAGCGGCGCCATCGCCACGAACGACACCAAGCCGAGGACTGCGCCGAAGCCGGCTCCCACCCTGGCGCCCAGGCGAACCCGATCCGCCAACGGCGCCGGATCGATCGGCTCGATCTCCTCTTCTTCCTCCTCGACAACCTCAAACGCCGCAACGGCTACCGGTTCGAATGCAGCCTGCGGTGCCTCTTGAGGGGTCGGATCTGCCGGCGCCGGAGGCGCTTCGGCCTCCATCGCGACCGGGGCGGATGCCGGAGGTGGAGCCGCAGGGGCCAATGCCGCCCCACCGGACCAGGCACTCAGCACCTCGTCGACCGTTGTCCCCTGTGCCGCCGCGCGAGCCTCAGCCGATCGCTCCACCAGATGGTCGGGAGCGCCTCCGAGTATCTCACCGATAGCGGCCACACGTGCGTCGGACATCGGCGGGAATCTTAGTGGTCTGTCCGCGAAGCAACTAGGCGTGCTCTGGCGGCCATCACCACACGGATACTCCGCAGACAGACCACTAGTCAGTTGGTGGCGGAGACCCGCCGGTGGCCGGTTGGCGATCGGGTGGCGCGTTTCGGTGGCTCTCATCCTGGCGCCGCGCCTTGGCCCTCCTCTCGGCCCACATGATCAGGGCTATCCCCACCAGCGCGATCGAAAAGCCCAGGAGGGTGTCGTAGGGGTGGTGGGCTAGCAAGGTCACGAGGGGCACGATGACAACACTCTCGAGTCGATCTCCGCTGAGCCTGAGGGGATCGCACGCGGCCCCATTAGCTCCTCCCGGTCGTCTGTCCGCCAAACAAACAGGCGTGCTCTGACGCCGTTACGTAGACAGACGCGATAGTGGTCTGCCTGCCAAACAACCAGCCGTTACGTAGACAGACCACTAGCGTAGAATACCCAGACGGCGTCTTACGGCGAGGACAGCAAGACCCATGAAAGCGCACTCGAGGATCGCGGTCCTTGTACTGGTCGGGGCCCTGCTGCTGACCGCGTGCGGTGGGGGCGATCCCGACATCACCGTCTACCGGGACGCGGAGAATCGGTCCCTCTTCGAACTGCCCAGGAGTTGGAACCTCTACCGCGCCGACGAGTTGTCCCAGATCGCTCCGGTGCCGTTCGTGCCGGACATCGGTGGTTACCGGCCGATCAGCTTCGTGGCGTTCGACGGCGCGGCGGGACGTGACCTGAACAACCTGTCCCTCGATGCGGCAACCTCCCCGTTCCCGGTGGGAGCCCAGATAATCCGCCAGATCAGCCCGGAGGAGAAGGACCTGCTCTCACGCCGCTTGATGGCGGTCTCGGCCTACGACGTCACCAACCCGGGGCAGGGAGTGGAGATCGACACGTGGGACTTCACGTTCGGGAGGGATTTCGAGGGCATCGGCGCCACGGTAGGGCTTACCGCCCAGGACGGGCAGAGCCAGGGGCTCGTCTACGTGCTGGCCGTCACCAATCCGCAGGCCACCGAGCTGTACTCGATGGCAGCGGGCTGCTCCCTGGAGTGCTTCGCCCGGGAGGGTGAGCACATCGTGGCGGCGGTCGAGTCGTGGATCGTGAACACCCGGCGATAAGGAAGCCGATTATGAAGACAGACGTCCGCAGGCGCTCCCCTACATGGGATCGCATCAAGTTCGTGGTGCTGATCCTGTTCTTCCTCGGCATCCTGATCAGCGCCAAGGTGACCGCCCCGTTCACCACTTTCGGGCAGGCCTTCGGGGACACCTGGAACGAGACGTTCGGTCGGGTGCTGATGATCGCCCTGCCCATCGAGTTGCTCCGCCAGATCCACTACTACGTCTCGGAGAAGTGGGCCCGCTACAACCGGTTCTGGGCCCAAGGGTTCTTCGGGGGGATAGAACGCCAAGCTCACCGACGCCTCAAACCGTGGACCCGCTTCCGGCTCGGCCGCTACGTCCGGATCCTGATCTTCCTGCTGATCCTGGGCTCGGTGGTGGACTACTT
>VXRE01000133.1 GCA_009838635.1 Acidimicrobiia bacterium
GGGGAGGGCCCGGCGGGTGCCGCCCGACTCGCCGCGATTTTCGCGTTCCGCGCCCAGCGGGATCCGTATCGGGCGCCGGTCATCCGCCAAGCGGTGAGGCCCGTTGCAGACCGATGGGGTCAGTTGAACTGCTTGGCTTCGGTTGATCCCACCAGCGCCAGGGTGGAGGCCCGTCCTCCCGTCGTGACCTGCATCACCTCGTCGAAGTAACCGGCGCCCACTTCGGCCTGATGCTTGGTCGCGGTGTACCCGAGTGGCTCCGAGGCGATCTCGGTCTGCTGCAACCGGCTGTAGGCCGCCATACCCGAGCGGTCGTAGGACCTCGCCAGGTCGAAGGTGTGGTAGTTGAGCAGGTGCCACCCGGCCAGGGTGATGAACTGGAACCTGTAGCCCAGCGCGGCGATCCGATCCTGGAACGCGGCGATCTGCTCATCGCTCAGGTGGTGTCTCCAGTTGAAGGAAGGGGAGCAGTTGTAGGCCAGCAGCTTGCCCGGGAACCGGGCGTGGATCGCCTCCGCGAAGGCTGCAGCCTCCTCGAGGTCCGGTCTCGAGGTCTCGAACCACAGCAGATCCGCCAGGGGCGCGTATGCCAGGGCCCTTTCCGTGGCGGCCTCCATCCCGCCCCGCACTCCGTGGTAACCCTCGGGGGTGCGCTCCCCGGTCAGGAACCTGCGGTCCCGTGCGTCCGCATCGCTCATCAGGAGCCCGGCGTCGCGGGCGTCGGTCCTCGCCATGATGACGGTCGGCACGTCCATCACGTCGGCCGCCAGCCGCGCCGCCGTCAGCGTGCGGATGAACTGCGAGGTCGGCACGAGGACCTTCCCGCCCATGTGCCCGCACTTCTTCTCGGAGGAGAGTTGGTCCTCGAAGTGGACGCCCGCCGCGCCTGCCTCGATCATCGCCTTCATCAGCTCGAACGCATGAACGGGACCGCCGAATCCGGCCTCCGCGTCGGCCACCACGGGGGCGAACCAGTCGACGCCGGTCTCACCGTTGATGGACGAGATCTGGTCGGCGCGGGTGAGGGCGTTGTTGACGCGCCGGACCGCGGCCGGCACGCTGCTGGACGGGTAGAGGCTCTGGTCCGGGTAGGTCTGCCCCGACAGGTTGGCGTCGGCGGCGACCTGCCAGCCGCTCAGGTAGAGGGCCTTGAGTCCGGCCCGGACCATCTGGACGGCCTGGGCCCCGGTCAGGGCGCCGAAGGTGCGGATGATCGGCTCGGTCTCCAGCAGATCCCACAGCCGTTCCGCCCCGGCTCTGGCGATGCTGTGCTCGATCCTGAGGCTGCCCCGGAGGCGGAGTACGTCAAGAGCGGTGTACGGGCGCTCTATGCCCTGCCACCTTGCCTCCTGGTCCCAACGGGCTTGGAGAGCGGCTGCTCTCCTGAACCTGTTCCGGCCATTCGTAGACATGGCTCCGTCCTCCGGGGTACCGATCCTGGACTGACATGCGCCCCCGGCTGCCTGCGCGTAGCGCCGCGACGGGATCGCTCCGGGTAAGCATGGTGGGGACGGGCGGAGTATGCGGTCTTTTCAGCGATAAAGCTAGCCTGCTTCTTTCGATCGAACTGATAGGCTATAACTATCGAATTGGAGGCAACGCATGGAAGTCAGAGAACTGGAGTCCTTCCTGGCGGCGGCCCGGATCGGCAGCTTCCGGGGAGCGGCCCGTGCCTCCTTCGTGAGCCAGCCATCGCTCAGCGCCCGCATCAGGTCGCTGGAACGTGACCTGCGCACCCCGCTCTTCCACCGCATGGGGAGAGGTGTCCGGCTGACCGAGGCCGGGGAGGCCTTCCTGCCCTTCGCCGAGCGGGTCCTCGAGTTCCTGGACAAGGGCCAGGAGGCGGTCCGCCAGACCCTCGATGAGCAGCAGGGAACCATCACCATCGGTTCGGCCCGCACCATCGGGACGTACATGCTTCCCCCTACGCTCGACCGCTTCCAGCGCCGCCACCCGCAGGTCTCGGCGCGCATACGGACCGGACGGTCGACCGACGTGCTCGCCATGATCGTCGACGGCGTGGTGGATGTCGGCCTGTCGAGGGGTCTGGTGCATCCGGACGTGCATTCGATCTACCTGTACGACGAGGAGATCGTTCTCGTGACCTATCCCGACCACCCGTTCGCGGAGAAGGGCTTCGCCCGGATCTCCGAGGTGGCGCGCCAGCCCCTCATCCTCTACGACCCCAGCTCGACCTACTTCCTGCTCATCAACCAGGCATGTCGCGAGGCGGGCATCGTCCCGCAGATCGAGACCACCCTCGACAGCATCGAGGCCACCAAGCGCATGGTGGCGCTGGGGCTCGGCATCTCCTTCCTGCCGCGCAGCGCCATCCGGGGCGAGGTTGAGATGGGTCGGCTCCTGCCCATCGGGATGGCCGAGAAGAACCGCGTCTACCTGCCCACCCACGTCCTGGTGCGGCGCGCCCAGCACTACAGCCCGCCGGTGCTCGCCTTCCTCGAGCTCCTGCATGACCTTCACGGATGCGACCTGTCGGGCGTGCTCGGCAAGAGCGGTTGAAGGGCCGCAGTCAGGGGTCGGTCGGCGGGCCGCGCCGTCTGGTGTAGCCCGTCATGCCCGCCGTGGCCGGAATCCGGGCCAGGGCCACACTCAATCCGTGCTGTAGGCCAGTTCCTTGAGCCAACGCCGGTACTCGACGGCCACCCGGTCGGAGCCCTTGATCTGGACCTCCGCCGACAGGTCCATGGGGAGTTCCTCCGGCCGCTGTGACTGAACGATGGGAAGGTCCTGGCCGATGACCAGCGCGTTGAAGTCGAGCATGTCCCGGTCGGTCTGCTCGTCCATCGAGTAGTCACGGCCCATGAACGTGAAGCACCGGGAGGTCTTGCGGCCGGTCGGGCACACCGTGAAAAACAGCAGGTATCTCTGCTCGAGCTGGGGGATCCACTGATCGAGGAGGATCGTGTTCGGCATGAACAGGCGGTAGTCGATCTGGACGTCCACCGGCCCGTCGCCCGACTCGAGGCCCTTGTTCTTCCCTGAGTCGGCCGGCTCGGCCATGTGGGGGTGATCGAAACGGAGCTCGTGACCCACCCGTCCGATCCCGTGGTCCGGAACCGCCGGCTGGTCGCGGTCACCCAGGACCCCGTCGTGGACCCAGGCGAAGTGGGCGAAGTCCACGTAGTTCTCGATCCGCCGCGGCATGGAGCAGTTCCAGTCGTACGAGGGCACCTCGATGACCCTGAAGCCCGGATCGTCCCGATATGGGAACTCGGGGAGCGGAAACCGGGGCGTACCCGACATGCATACCCAGATCAGGCCGGCCGCCTCGGCCGCCGCGTAGCGGGTCAGCCGGGCCCGCTGCGGGATCCGGGTGCCGAAGCGGGACGGGATCTCCGTGCACATGCCATCCGGCCCGTACTTCCAGCCGTGGTAGGCGCAGCGGAGGGAGTCGTCTTCCACCCAGCCGAGCGACAGGGCCGTGCCCCTATGCGCGCACAGGTCTCGAAAGGCCCGCACCTCGCCGTCCAGCCGGACCAACACGATCTGCTCGTCGAGCAGCGTGGCGGAGATCGGCTTGTCCTCGCCCAGCTGCGAGGCGTAGGCGACCGGATGCCAGTAGTCGGACAGCGCCTGGTAGAGACGCTCCTCGGCGGTGTGGTCGAAGCGGATCTCGTCCTCGGTCACGCTGTACTGATCGGCAACGGTCACTTCGTCCTCCCATTCCGCACGCGAATGCCCGGCTCGGCGCCGAGTCTACGAACCTGAGGCACAGAGCGTCATATTTGGTGCGGTGTTCCTCGGGTTCAGGGCGTCATGGGTGGTGCCGTGTGCCTCAGGTTCGTGGGCTGCAGCGTTCTTGATGCACAGGGCGTCACCGGTGGTGCGGTGTTCCTGAGGTTCAGGGCTTCATGGGTGGTGCGGTGTTCCTGAGGTTCAGGGCTTCATGGGTGGTGCTCTGTTCCTGAGGTTCACCGCATGCGAACTTAGGCTGGTTACCCTCGGGGGGCCGGTGCCCCCAACGGCGCTCCGGCGACGGCCCTGGAGACCTTGATGCCCACTGCGGACTCTCGGAAGACCAAGCGCTATCTGGTGATGCCCCGGGGCATAAACGTGGGGACCCGGAACCGGGTCCAGATGGTGGGGCTGCGGTCGAAGCTGTCCGAGGTGGGCTTTTCCGATGTGGCGACCGTTCTCGCGAGCGGGAACGTGATCGTCTCGGCCGAATCGGATTGCCCCGCCGAGGTCGCGGCCACGGTGCGGCGGTTGCTCAACGACGCGTTCGATGTCGATGTTCCCTGTATCGCGCGAACGGCCGACCACGTTCGGGGGCTGCTCGATCGCAATCCCTTGGAGAAGGTCGTCTCCAACCCGTCGCGCTACCTCGTGATCTTCCTGTCGGAGCAGCCCGATCCCGAGTTGGTAGGTGCGCTGCTGGAAGAGGACCACAGCCCTGAGGCCATCGCGATCGAAGGTACGGAGGCATACGTCTGGTCCCCGAATGGCGTCGCGGCTATGACCCTCTCGTATGCATACCTCGAGAGGCGGTTGGACGTGGCGGCTACGGCACGCAACTGGAACACCATCAACAAGATCGTCGCCAAGCTCTGACTGCTTGGCAGATGGGCTGGAGGTTCCCCAACCTTCGATCACGCCGCCGGATATCCCGTCTTCGCTCCTCCTCCCGGGCAAACGGGTAACGGTCGGGCGATCCACGTGGCCTCGCCCCGGCTTCGGGGAACACCGGTCTACGATCATCGACCAGGACCCGGCACGGGCTCGACGGTAGGGAGGTTCATGGCGGATCCGGTGCCACCGCAGCGTTGTGACCTGCTTCTCGAGGGCGGGACCCTGGTGACCCTGGATCCGGGCCGGCCCGTGATCGAAAACGGGTACGTGGCGATATCGGGCGAGCGGATCGTGGGAGTCGGGGAATCGGGCGCGGCCCCTGAGTACCACGCCGATCGCGTGATCTCATGCCGCGGCCGGTTGGTGATGCCGGGCCTGGTCGACTGCCACAACCACCTCTTCCAGTCGCTGGGCCGCAGCCTGGGCGAGGGTCTGCCCGGCTGGGAATGGCTGAGCAGGTTCATGTGGCCCTACGCCGCCGCGATCACGCCCGAGGAGACGGTGGCGGCCGTGTACCTGGCAGCGGTGGAGGCCGCCCTGGCTGGCACTACCGCGCTGTTGGATCATCACTACGGCCGCACCGACTACGAGACCACCCTGGCTGTGGCGGCCGCCCTGGAGGAGGTCGGTCTCAGGGGGGTGGTGGCGCGCGGCGTCACCGGCGGCTACACCGCGCTGGCCGAGCGCCAGGGCCTGCCCCGGCAAGCCTTCACAGGCAGCGACCAAGAGGAACTCGAAACCACTGCAGCTTGCATCGAGGCCCGGCCTCCCGGGTCCCGGGTGGCTGTATGGCCCGGCCCGATCAACACCGTGTACACCGGCCAGGACCTGCTGGTCGCCGCGGTCGAGACGGCCCGCCGGTACGGGACCGGTTGGCACGCCCACCTCAGCGCTCCCAGGAGCGATCCCGATGTCTACCGGGAGGCATACGGAGTCCGTCCGGCCATCTGGCTCCATAGGCAGGGCCTGCTCGGCCCGGACGCCGTGCTGGCCCACGCCACCTGGCTCGACGAAGCGGAGATCGAGGCCATCGGCTCGACAAGGACCGCGGTGGTGCACTGCCCGATGTCCAATCAGTACGTTCCCTACGGGGTGATGCCCATGCGCCAACTCCTGGACGCCGGCGCCACCGTGGGGATGGGCACCGACGGCTCCACCTGCGGCCATCGCCAGGACCTCTTCGAGAACATGAAGATGCTGGTGCTCATGCACCGGCTGGCGGAGCTCGAACCCACTGCCTCGTCAGCCGCCGAGGCGCTGCGCATCGCCACCGTCGCCGGGGCCACGGCCCTGGGCATCGACGCGGGGCGGTTGGCCCCCGGAGCGCTCGGCGACGTGATCGTGCTGGACGCCACCCGACCCCACCTCACCCCGGCCCATGACCCGCGCGCCGCCGTGGTCTACGCCGCCCGGGGCAGCGACGTGACCACGAGCATCGTGGGCGGAGAGGTCATCGTGGAGGGTGGCCGGTGCACCCGCGTGGACCAGGACGAGGTGATAGAGGAAGCCCGGGCCAGAGCGGCGGAGCTGATCGGACGGATCGGTCTGGCGTAGCCCCTTCGGCATAAGCCGCAGCCCCCGAGGGTTAACGGGGGAACCTAAGGTTCAGGACGCGGTATACCACGCTCTGTGCCTCAAGAACGCCTTGACGGCGCAAGTCGCGAAAAACCGGTGCTCCGCACCGGGCCCACCCCCGCCTCCACCTGTCCGATTTGGGCGTGTGGATCGGCCATACCCGGCCGGGTGCCGGGAACCGGCGGTCGCTCCACGAAGCCTCTTATGTTCCCTCGGGCCGGCCGTTCCGATCGGTCTCACATCATCGGCCGGCACTTGGTGCTTGGCGATGGGCAACGTATCTCGAAGCTCGGACAGTTTCAAGGCTGTTCTGCGAGAACGCGAAGAATAACGCGGGTCGAAGCTACCGCGAGGCGGACCACACCCTCTTGAAGAGGTCTATCCAGTTCTGGCCCATGATGCCGGCGATGGCGCCGGACGGGTAGCCCCGCCGGACCATCTCCTCCCGGATGCCGGGAATCTTGGTGGGCGAGTCAAGGTCGATGAGGCGGGGGTCGGCGCCCATCGGGTAGTCCTCTACGGTCCACGCTCCGGACGCGATCATGCGCTCGACCATCTCCATACCCGACTCGCAGAAGTCCAGCCCCAGCCCCACCTGATCGGGTCCGATCATGTCCACCAGGTAGTCGATGTGGTCCACCAGGTCCGAGACGGTGGCGCCCTTGCCACCCGGCTTCACGAAGGCGGGGAAGGTGACCACCCCGACCAGGCCGCCCAGGTCCGCTACCGCCCTGATCTGCTCGTCGTCGATGTTGCGGCGATGGGGGTTTATCGCGGCCGGGTTGGAGTGGGAGAACACCGGCGGTGCCGAGGTGGCGCGCATGGCGTGCATCGTGGTGCGCCGCCCGGTGTGGGAGAGGTCCACCACGATCCCGAGCCGGTTCATCTCCCGTATCGCCTCCCGCCCGAACGCCGTGAGCGGGCCGTCCTCGCGGCTCAGGCATCCGTCGCCCAGCGGGTTGGCGAAGTTGTAGCAGAGCTGCACCATCCGGAGCCCCAGGCGGTGGAAGGCCTCGTAGTTGGAGAGGTCCTCACCGAGGGGGACGCCGTTCTGGAAGTGGATGATCACTCCCAGCTTGCCGGGATCGGGGAACCGGTCGAAGTGGGAGGGTTCGGTGACCCCCACCAGCCGGTCGTCCCGGTCGATCCAGCGGGCCCACTGCTCGAGCAGTTGCTGCGTCTCGGCGGGGGTCTCCAGGTTGGCCACGGTCGGCGCGCCTATGTCGACCCCTCCTTCGATATAGAGGTCCCACGATTCGGGGTCAGTCATCAGCGGACAAACCGCGTCCACAACCGTCATTGTCGATCCACCTGTCGAGATTGGTCGGTGCCGGACCCTCGCAAAGGCCCTTCCGGTCGCCGGATTGTACAGACAGGGGGATCCCGCCTGCCTATCGCGCACCAGCATATGCCGTCTTTGCGACCCTTCGCTATGGTTACTGCGGATGTCTGGGCCGGGCGGTCGATCTGTGCATGGGACCACCCGCCGGTACCGGAAAGCGGAAGCTAACAAGGATGGAAACATGATCAGATCTCGTGTGTGGATCGCCGCGCTACTGGCGATGGCGCTCGTCGCGGCTGCCTGCGGAGGGGACGACCCCGAACCCGCGGCCGCCCCGACCACCGCGGCCGCCACAACTGCCACTACGGCCGCCATGGCGGAGGAAACGACCACGACGGCCGCCATGGTGGAGGAGACCACTACCACGGCCGCAGAGGTGACGACCACCACCCAGCTGACGGGAATCGAGCTGGCCGGCGGCGAGGGC
Organism: Acidimicrobiia bacterium; assembly: GCA_009838635.1. Taxonomy (GTDB): domain Bacteria; phylum Actinomycetota; class Acidimicrobiia; order Spongiisociales; family Spongiisociaceae; genus Spongiisocius. The sequence continues at coordinate 7,935 of VXRE01000133.1, forward strand.
AGTTGTGCCCCCGAGCCCGAGGCAGCTCCGCCCAGAGGTGTCGCTCCGGTTGACGGCATGACCATCGTCCGGGCCATCAGCGGTGATGTCTCCACCATCGACCCGCGGCGTAACTTCGAGGCTCGCGCCTCTGAGATGGTCGCCAACATGTACGACCAGCTCACCACCTTCCATCTGGTGCCGAACGCCGACGGCGTGCTGGTGGCCGACTCCACCCGACCCC
>VXRE01000119.1 GCA_009838635.1 Acidimicrobiia bacterium
CGGTGGGGGTGGGCCCAGCGGGTGGAGCCGTTTCGCCGCGGTTTTCGCGTTCTTCCGGATTCCGATTGCTAGGGTTCGTTGCCCGCTCAGATCGGATTAGCAGGATGAGAGAAGAGATCACCATCACCAACCCGGCGGGTCTCCACGCCCGCCCGGCCGCCGAGTTCGTGAAGCGTGCCAAGGCGTCGGCCTCGAACATATCCGTCACGGCCAACGACAAGACGGTCAACGCCAAGAGCATGCTGGGGATCCTCAAGCTGGGTGCCACGCTGGGCACCACGGTCACGATCGAGGTGGATGGTGACGATGCCGGAGAGGTCCTGGAGGACTTCAGGGAGTTGCTGTCCGAAGAAGGCTGAGCCACGCGCCCCGGCCTGCCCGGAGTCGTTGAACTCAGGCCCCTTCGAGAATACCTCTCACTTCGGCGCCGTCGGCCGCTTGCAGGCATCGGGCAGCCAGATCCCGGCACTCCTCGAGGCTCAGGCTGCGGACCCGTTCCTTGATGGTGGGGACAGACGGGATGGCCACCGATAGTTCCTTGACGCCCAGCCCGATCAGGATCGGGGTGGCAACGGGGTCGCCGGCCATCTCGCCGCACACGCCCACCCAGGGCCCGGCCTCGGCGGCCGAGGTGGTCTCCCCGATCAGCCTGAGGACGGCCGGATCGAGATGGTCGGCCCGGTCGGCGACCTCCCGGTTGGTCCGGTCCACCGCCAGCGTGTACTGCGTCAGGTCGTTGGTCCCGATGGAGAAGAAGTCGACGTGTGGCGCGAGCCGGGAGGCGACCAGGGCGGCGGACGGTATCTCGATCATGATCCCGACCTGGTAGTCCGCGGCGAACGGCAGGCCGTCGGCGGCCAGCGACTGCTCCGCCTCGGCCAGCGCCGACCGGAAGGCCATGAGGTCGGCAATGCCCGACACCATAGGCGCCATGATGGCCAGACGGCCCTCGGTCCCCGCTCGGAGAAGGGCCCGCAGCTGGTCGCGCATCATTTGGGGGCGGGCCAGCGTGAGCCGGATGCCCCGGAGGCCCAGGAACGGGTTGAGCTCCTCGCCGATCTCGATTCCGGGAACCTGCTTGTCCCCTCCCACATCGAGGGTGCGAACCACCACGAGATGGTCTCCGAAGGCGCCCAGCACCGTCCGGTAGGCCTCGTACTGCTCCTCCTCGGAGATGGGACGGGTGCGGTCGAGGAACAGGAACTCGGTCCGGAACAGGCCCACTCCCTCGGCGCCCGCTTCCACGGCCCGGGAGGCATCGGTGTCCGAGCCGATGTTGGCCGCCACTTCGATCCGGGTGCCGTCCCTGGTCAGGGCCGGTTGACGAGACCGGTCCGCGGCGCTCGCTCTTGCTCTCCGCTGCTCCTCCTGGCGGTCCCGGAGCGTCCGGATCACGCTCTCCGTGGGATCGACGTAGACTTGGCCGGTCTCACCGTCGAGGGCGATCAGCGTTCCGGGCTCGGTGGCCGGCAGGTCGACTCCCACCACCGCCGGAAGCCCCATCCCCCTGGCGAAGACCGCGATGTGGGAGGTGGCGCTCCCCTCCTCCGTGCATAGGCCGAGGGCCATCCCCGGAGGGATGGTGGCCGTCTCCGAGGGGAAGAAATCCTGCGAGACCAGCACCGACGGGACTTCCAGGGCGTCCCAGGTCTCGAGGGGTAGGCCCAGCACGGACCTGAGGATTTGCGTGCCCACGTCGCGAACGTCGGCGCCGCGAGCGGCCAGGTACTCGTCATCGAGCGACTCCAGCATGCCTGCCGACTCCTCGGTCACCTCGGATACCGCCGCCTCGGCGCACACGGACTCCGACTCGATACGGTCGCGGATCTCCCCGGTGAACTCGGGATCCTCCAGCAGCAGGAGGTGCGCCCCGATCACCTCCGCCTCGTCCGACCCCTCGCCGTGGGTTGCGGCCAGGTCGGACAGCCTGGTCCCGACGGAGGCCACGGCGCGGAGGAGCCGTTCCACCTCGGCGGTGTGATCCTCCACCCGGCGACGGGTGATGTCGGGCATTTGCGAGACATGGAGGTAGGCGGGGCCGATCGCGACACCCGGCGAGGCGCCGATCCCCGTGCGCTCGATCACTGCAACGTCCCCGAGGCGCTCATCTCGTCCATACACCGGTCACGGTAGCCGCTCGGTGAGGCCCGGCTCGCCCAGCGTGTCCAGAAACTGGTGGTGGATGCGTCCGTTGCTGGCGACCACGAACCCGCCGGAAGGGCCGACCGGCCGGCCTGATCGGTCGCTCACCGTTCCACCGGCCTCGGTCACGAGGAGGGTGCCGGCACCCATGTCCCAAGGCGGCAGGTCCTCCTCCCAGTACCCGTCCATCCGCCCGCGCGCCACCATGCACATGTCGAGGGACGCCGCGCCCAGGCGCCGGACGCCCTGGGCCGTACCCAGCACCCGGCGGAAGCGGGTATCGCAGACCTCGATCCGTTCCCGCCATTCGTAGGGGAAGCCGGTGACGACCAACGCCTCGCCGAAGTCCTCCACGGAGCTCACCGCGATGGGCGATCCGTTGGCGCGGGCGCCGCCTCCCGTCACCGCCGTGTACTCGTCGCCGGTGATCACGTCCAGCACCACCCCGACCGCAGGGGCGTTATCGATCCAGAGCGCCACCGAAACGCTGACCCATGGGAAGCCGTGCACGAAGTTGGTGGTGCCGTCCAAAGGGTCGACCAGCCACACCCGGCCGTCCTCGGGGAGGCGCCCGCCCCGTTCCTCGCCCAACACCGGGTCTCGCGGCCGGCGCCGGGAGATCACGTCGAGGATGGCTGACTCCGAGCGATGATCCACCTCGGTGACGGGATCGGCGTCGGCCTTGTATCGAACCTCCACCCGCCGGTCCACACCGGATGCGACCTCCGCCGCCCCCGCGCGGGCCGCCTCCAGGGCTACCGGCAGATCGGCCTCGGACAACGGGGTCGCAGGCCGCTAACGACGGCGGGGGATGTCGGCGGCCTTGAGGAGGGCGCCGTTCTCGTCGAGGATGCCGATCTTGGTGCCAATGGTGGCCGGATTGGCCGCGAAGAGGTCCCCGCGGTTGATCACCAGGAACCGGTAGTCCTCGATGGACCGCAGCCGCTTGACGGTCTTCTTGATCTGCTTGCGGTCGGCGGCGATCCCCAGAGCCCCCTTGGAGCAGATCAGGTCGGCCTGGCCGGACGGGTCCGGTTCCGCGGCGAGCTTGCTGACCATCGCCTGGCACAACTGTTCGTGGTTCATGGGGGCCATGTTCATCCCTACCGGTCGCGTAACGAATATAGACCGTAGCCGGGGTTCATCCGCCTACCCGGTGCTCGAGCATCCGGAGGAGCGGTCCGTCCTCGGGTTCGAGACCGACGACGGACTGCCACCCGCCGCGAGTAAGAGCATCGCGCAGCTCCTCGATCCCGGGCACCCCGGCGTCGTCCAGCGAGAGCCCGGCGGCGATGGCCTCACACAGGGCGCCGGTCGGAAGACCCATCCGCGCCGCCTCCCGGGCCGGGCCCACCAGGCGCTCGTCAGGCCCCAGCTTCCGGAGAGGGTGGCGCGCCACGCGACGTACCGGGTCCGTGAGGGCGTCGACGGCGAACCGGTCCAGGTTGGAGCGTCCGTAGCCAACCAACTCGGCGCCGCTGCGATGGCCGAACTCGGCCGCCAGCACCCCCGCCATGGTTTCGGCCATCTCCTCGAGACGGTTCCGGATAGCGGGGTCCGAGACGGCCTCGGCGATCGAGTCGTGCCCGGCTCGCAGACCCAGGAAGGCTGCCGCGGCATGGAGCCCGTTCACCAGCCAGAGCTTCTTCTTCCGGTGAAGCACCAGGTCGGACACCAGCTCGAAGCCCTCGACGTCGGGCGGTTCTCCGACCCAGCCTTCCCCGGCGATCTTGAAGTCGAACCCGGACTCCACCTCGACGGCCAGCCCCTCGCCGGCGCCGCCGGGTACCAGCCGGTCCACCATGGTCTCCGGGAAGCCCACTCCGGCCGGGATGGCCCTCGATCCCCTCGAAATCTGGTCCCGGAGGAGGGCGGTGTTGGGATCGGCGTTCTCGCAGGCCAGCACGTTGCGGACCCTGCTGCCGTCCTGCGCCAGGGCGGCGGCGATAACGGGAGCGACCTTGCCGAGCGCTCCGACACCCACGGCCGTGCACACCACGTCGGCCGAGGCGGTGGCGCGCACCGCCCGATCGGTGTCGGTCCCGATGACCGCGCTCACCCGGTCGATCGTCACCGTAGAGCGCCCGGCCTGACCCACCTCGACGACCTGGTACGAACCCTCACTGTTCAGGAGATCGACCAGCTCCGGGAAGATGTCCACGAATACCACTTGCCAACCGGCGCGACCGAACAGCCATCCGATCAGGCCGCGGCCGATGTTGCCGGCGCCGAATACCGTGACACGCCGTCCGGTCATTCCGTGGGTGCGGCCAGGGTCTCCCGGACGAAAGCCTCATCGGTGGTGACCGCCAGCCGGTCGCACAACTCCTCGTCGTCAAGAACCTCGGCAAGGTGCGACATGACGGCCAGGTGCTCGTCGCCCACCGCCGCCAGCCCGAACACGAGGTAGGCGACATCGTCCTCGTCGCCCCATGGCACTCCGGCCGGGTACTGGGCGAGAACGAGGGCGGTCCGTTTGATGAGGCCCCGATCCTCGTAGGTGCAATGGGGGAGCGCGATCCCGTTGCCCAGGTAGGTCGAGATCACGCCTTCGCGGGCCAGCATCGACTCGCCGTACCCGGCCTCCACGGCGCCCAGGTCAGCCAACATTCCCGACACGCGTTCGATGGCCTGCTCACGGGTGTTCTCTCGCTCGCCGAGCGTGATCGCCTCGACGGTCGTCACGGACTCCATGCGCGCCTCCGCTCTGTCCTCAGACCCCTTCGACGTCCGCGCCCGCGGATAGATCGGCGACCAGTTTGACCAGCGCCGGGTCGTTCAGGAATGAACGGAATGCGACCACGGCCGCCTCGGGTGCGACTTGCTTGACACGATCGGCCAGGCCGGCGTGGGTGACCACCACGTCGGCGCCGGTCGGTATGTCGTGCACCGGAGAGTGGGTGACCTTGATGTCGAGCTTGGCCTTCTTGACCTTCTTCTTGAGGAAGTTCGTGACCATGAGGCTCGAACCCATCCCCGCCTCGCACGCCAGGACGATCCAGCGGACATCTGCGGCCGCTTTCGTTACTGAACTCATGTTTGATGATCCTTCTGGTTTGGAGAAGGGAAGAGCCCCCCGAGGGAGGCTCTTCCGCTCTAGGCGTTACTTGGGCTGTTCAGCCGGTGGGAATACCGGGCATGGTGCCGATCATGTCCTCGGTTCCCTCTTTCTCCTTGACCGGGGATATCCGCAGCAGGAGCGTGCCCACCACGAAGGCGGCAGCCGCTGCGGCCAGCACCCCTAGGAGGACCCCGAAGTGCTGTCCCCTCGGTATCACCGCCAGGTAGGCGAAGATCGAACCGGGTGAAGGTGTGGCAGTCAGCCCCGCGTCGAATATCACGAAGATGATGTCGGCGAGGATGCCGCCAGCCCACACGGACAGGATCATGATCGGGTGCATGAGGATGTACGGGAAGTAGACCTCATGGATTCCACCGAAGAAGTGGATGACAATGGCGCCCGGTGCCGACAGCTTGGCCAGGCCCTTCCCGGCGAACCAGTAGGCCAGCAGGAGTCCGAGGCCGGGTCCGGGGTTCGTCTCGAGGAGGAAATAGATCGAACGCCCGGTTTCCGCGGTGTCGGCGACACCTAGCGGGCCTAGGACCCCGTGGTTGATGGCGTTGTTCAGGAACAACACCTTCCCGACTTCGATTGGGATGTCCGCCAGCGGTAGCAGTCCGGCGTCCGTGACCCACTCGACCAGGTTCCCGAAGAGGGTTGCGATCGCGGCCATTATGGGGCCGATGATCACCTTGCCCAGGATGGCCAGGATGAAGCCCAGAATTCCGGCCGAGAAGTTGTTGTAGAGCATCTCGAAGCCGACCGCGACCTTGTCGGAGAAAGCCTCGTCGATCTTCATGATGATCCAGGCCGCCAGAGGTCCGACGATCATTGCGCCCAGGAACTGGGGCGGATCGCCCGTGGCGCCGCTTGCCAGTTCGAAGTCTGCGCCGATGACGATTCCCATCGTGGCAATGGCGCCCATCACGCCTCCCCGATGGCCGTAGACCATCTTGCCGCCTGTGAACCCGATCAATACGGGCAGCAGGTAGACGATGATGGGACCTACTAGTTCGGAGAGACTCGCATTGGGAGTCCAGCCGGTGGGAATGAAAAAGGCGGTGATCAGTCCCCACGCGAGTATCGCGCCGATGTTGGGGATGACCATGCCCGCCATGAAGCCACCGAATTTCTGTAGCTGTGTAAGCATCCGGCCTCCTCGGATTAGCTGGCTACTCCGGCCATCCTAGAGAGTGGTCATAAAGGTGACAAACGTTTTCTGACTCGGAGTCAGCATCGCGGCTAGCGCCGTCCAATCGCGGTGCGCTGGGTGCCCCCCAACCGTCCCGTGTCAGCGGTGAGCGAGTTCCCGGTAGGCGGCTGCTACACAGGTGAAGCCGATGGCCAGCGCCGGTGTACCCAGGAGCCACAGGGCGATGATCGCGGCCAACCCCTGGTTTCCGGCATAGAAGGCGGTCAGCCCGGGAGCGAACAGCACCGCGCACGCCAAGACAACTCCCAACAGCCGGATACGATTGCCGCTCGTCAACTGAGAACTCTGCGCCAGCGCCGGGAACCCGCTCGCTTTTCGTTCGACTATGAGGAACGGGTAGAGGCTGTAGATCATCAGCACCATGATGCCCGGCACGACAAAGAACACGGTTCCGACCGCGACGGTCAGGAAGCACACCGCCGACCCCCGGACGAAGCCGTCTCGCACCCACAAATCGTCCGGGGATGGCGGCGTCGGGACGCCGGGCGACACGGCCGCCAGGGCGGTCCGGGAGACGGGCCAGGCGGCGTAGCCGGCCACTACCAGCGCCAGGATCCAGAGGGCCAGGTTCGTCCAGTAGCCGTCGGTCGCCAGGCGGGCCAGGAGTACCGCCGCAGGCACGGCCATCATGACGCCGGCCCGGGCCAGCAGGGCGCCGCCACCGGTGCGGAATCCGGCTAGACCTTTTCTGAGCACCCTTCCGACGGGCAGCGGGGGAATGTTGGACCGGCTCACGTTTCCTATCGAGGTGGGGGTACTGGACCAGGCTAGCCGCAGTGGTTGGCGATCGGCAGGTCATTAGTAAGCATAACCTAACATCAACTAGCAACTAGCAACTAGCAACTAGCAACTAGCAACTAGCAACTACTGACGCTTCCCGGCCGGAGTGGCAGCTCCGTCCGCCGCCACCCTCACGCCGTAGACCTCCTCGGCCTGCTCCCGTGAGACGTATCCGTCCAGGACATCCTCACGTACCAGCTCCATGGGGCGATCGAGCGGGTCCCCCCAACCTCCCCCACCCGCAGATAGGTTGCGGAACCGCTCGCCGGGCTGCATGGTGAACCTCTCCATCCGCGCCCGCTGGGCACGGTCGGTTTCGGGCCACACGATCATGGCGTTGGTCTCCGGCTCGTGCCCGCCCTGCAGCGCCCAGGGCTTGGTCTTGGTCTTCTTCTTCATGGACAGCATCTCGCCCGTTGCCAGGAACCTCACCTCGCGGCAGATGCCCAGGCCTCCGCGCCACTTCCCGGCGCCGGCCGAGTCCTGGCGCAGTTCTAGCCGTTCGTGGAATATGGGTGACTTGTGCTCCAGGACCTCCATCGAGGTGTTCCTCACGGCCGTCGTGGAAGGATGCTGCAGGGCGGTGGCCCCGTCGTAGTGCGGGGTGGCGCCCCAGCCGATTCCCTCGTTGTTGCTTACCGCGTACATCTCGCCGGTCTCGGGATGGGTTCCCACCGCCATGAAACCCGGCTCGTCGGAACCTGAGGAGGCGTTGATCTCGTCCATCCCTTGTGCCAGGGCCTTGTTGATCAGCTCGAAGGCCGCCATTCCCGTCCAGAGCGTGAAGGTGGCCGCGGGATAGACGGCATGGAAGAGGTTCCCCGGCGGGCAGGCGACGGTGAGGGGTTCGAAGT
>VXRE01000166.1 GCA_009838635.1 Acidimicrobiia bacterium
GGGTGGCCAAGGGGGGCTTCGAGGAGGGGGTGGAGAGCCTGTCCCAGAGCGTGATAATCGCCCCGTCAGGCCAGATCATCGCCCAGGCCATCACCCTGGAGGACGAGTTGATCGCGGCCACCATCGATCTCGACTTCTGCGAGACCTACAAGGGCACCCTGTTCAACTTCGACTACTACCGGATGCCTGAGCACTACGGCCTGGTGACCGAGCGGCGAGGCGCGGTGGCGCCCCCGGCCAACGACTGATGGAGCATCTCCGCGGGGCTCGGTCGACGAAGCCTGCGGCCAGGGGGGCTCCCAACTGGCGAGTTGTTCGTCCGATCCGGCCCGGCGCCGGAGAGCGCGAAAACCGCTCCGGCCAAGCCGCCAGCCCTTACGGGCTCCCCACCCCCGCCACCACCGATCCAGGTCCGGCCGCGCCGACGGGTGGGCGGAATCGAACTCTTTTCGAGAGTCGGAGAGAGTCCGCTGCTCCCACAGAGACCCGTTCTTGCTAATCCGCATGGAGCGTTCACCCGTCCGGCGCGATCCGGATGATCACCAGGTCCGGACCCGGTGATGTTTGTTGATGGGTGTTGTAATATGCCGATAACCGGCAGCAGAGTCAACCCCCTTTTTTTCGCGTTTTCCGCGCGGCAGTCTCCATGCGCCCCCACCGGCAGAGGAGCCGTGTGAAGTGTTCCTGACCGGTCTGCGCTGCACTGTCTGCTCCGATGCGTACCGCCCGGCGCCGGGTAGGTACGTATGCGACAGTTGCGGGGAGGTGGGCACGCTCGACGCCCGGTACGACTACGCGGCTATCGGCCGGGTGCTGAGCCCTGACACCCTGGCGGCCGACCCGGAGCGATCCATATGGCGCTACCGGCCGCTGCTTCCGGTCGGACCCGACGTGGCCGTCTCAGCCCTGGGAGTGGGAGGAACGCCGCTCATCGAGGCGGAGAGGCTGGCCGAGCGCTGGGGCGTGGAGCAGTTGTGGATCAAGGACGAGGGCCGCCAGCCAACCGGCTCGCTCAAGGACCGGGCCTCGGCGGTGGCCCTGGCGAAGGCGGCCGAAGAGGGGGCCGAGACGGTGACCACCGCGTCAACAGGGAACGCGGCCGCCGCCCTGGCGGGCCTGGCGGCCGGTACCGGCCAGACCGCGGTCATCTTCGTCCCCGAGACGGCGCCCGAGGCGAAGGTGGCCCAGTTGCTGGCCTACGGGGCCTTCGTGATGCTGGTCGAAGGCACCTATGACGACGCCGTCCGGCTGTGCCAGGAGGCGGTGGACCGCTTCGGCTGGTACAACCGCAACACCGGGATCAATCCCTACGTGGGGGAGGGCAAGAAGACGGTGGCCCTGGAGATCGCCGAGCAGCTGGGCTGGGAGGCACCCGATGCGGTCTTCGTGAGCGTGGGGGACGGGTCGATCATCGGAGGGGTGCATAAGGGCCTCAAAGATGCTCTGGAACTGGGGTGGATCGACCGCATGCCTCGCATCTACGGGGTGCAGGCCGCCGGCAGTTCCTACATGGTGGACGCCTGGCGGAATGGAGAGGACCTGATCACCAAACCGCCGGTCAGCGCCCGCACCGCCGCCGACTCGATCAGCGCCGACCTGCCCCGGGATCGGGTGAAGGCGATGGCTGCGGTAGTCGACACCGGCGGCGGCTGGGTGTCGGTCGATGACGATGCCATCCTGGAGATGATCCCGACGGTGTCGGCCGATTCCGGCATCTTCCCGGAGCCGGCGGCCGCCGCGGCCTTCGCCGGGCTGGCCGAGGTGGTGGCGGGAACGCAGGAGGGCGTCCCGCCGGTGGGAGCCTCCGACCGGGTGGTGGTCATCTCCACCGGATCGGGGTTGAAGGACATCCGCGGGGTCATGCGCGGGATCGACCGGACCGGCGCGGTGCCGCTCCCGGTGCGGCGGGGCCCGGACGGGCTGGACCCGGACGAGATTGCCGCCAGAATGGAACAGTGGCTCGAGAACCTAAGGAAGCAGGCATGATCGATCTGACAGTTGACGAGGCCACCCTCGAGGCGGTGGCCGTCCACACCCGGGACCGCGGGGTGCGCGTTCCCACCCTCGCGCAGATGCGGGATCCGGGTCTGATCCCCTCCGACGTCCGTGAGGGGCTCGAGGACATCGGGCTGTGGGATCTCCACCCGCTCAACCTCTTCCGGATCACCTGGCACAACCAGCCCGTCTCCCGCGGGGGAGGCTTCGGCGGGGTGAACTACGTGGAGTGGCCCTCCGAGCTGACCGGAGTGGACGCGCGGATCATCTCCCTGATCGGCAAGTGGTTCCCCACGGGTGCGCACAAGGTGGGAGCGGCCTTCGGCTGCCTGGTTCCCCGCCTGGTCACCGGACAGTTCGACCCCGGATCCCAGAAGGCGGTCTGGCCGTCCACCGGGAACTACTGCCGGGGAGGCGCCTACGACTCCAACCTCCTGGGCTGCGAGTCGATCGCCATCCTCCCGGAGGGCATGAGCCGGGAGCGCTTCGAGTGGCTGCAGACGGTGGCGGGGGAGATCATCAAGACCCCCGGTTCCGAGTCGAACGTCAAGGAGATCTTCGACAAGTGCAACGAGTTGGCCGCGTCGGGCGAGGACCTGGTGATCTGCAACCAGGACGACGAGTCCGCCAACTACCTCTGGCACGTGCCGGTGACCGGCCCCGCCGTGGAGGAGGTGCTGGCCGAGGTGATGGGGGAGGGGGACCGGTACCGCGGCTTCGCGGTGACCACCGGCTCGGCAGGGACCATCGCCGCCGGTGACTACCTCAAGCAACGCTTCCCCGGCTCGGTCATCGCCGGTGGGGAGGCCATCCAGTGCCCGACCATGCTGCTCAACGGCTTCGGGGAGCACCGGATCGAGGGCATCGGTGACAAGCACATCCCCTGGGTCCACAACGTCAAGAACACCGACTTCGCCATCGGGCTGGACGACGAGGCCGCCATGTCGCTGACCCGCCTGTTCAACGAGGCGGCCGGGCAGGAATACCTGGTGTCCAGAGGAGTCGATCCCGACGTCATCGAAGGCCTACCCCTGCTCGGCATCTCCGGCGCCGCCAACCTGCTGTCCGCCATCAAGCTGGCCAAGTACTACGAGATGACGGGCCGGGACATCGTGGTGACGATCGCAACCGACTCGATGGACATGTACCGGAGCCGGCTCCACGAGCTGAGCGAGGATCGGGGCACGTTCACCACGCACGACGCGGTGGCCGCCTACCACCGGCACCTGTTGGGGACGTCCACGGAGCACGTCCACGAGCTCGGCTACTACGACCGCAAGCGCATCCACAACCTCAAGTACTACACCTGGGTGGAGCAGCAGGGCAAGACCTACGAGGAGATCCAGGTCCAGTGGTACGACGATGACTACTGGACCGGCATCCAGGCCCTCGCCGACCCCATCGACCGACTGATTGCGGAGTTCAACTCGCTCACCGGCCTGGGCTGATGACGGGCGGCAGGTTCGAGTTGTTCGGATGGTGCCTGTTCACCGTCTCGGGGGTCATGTTCTTGGTCGCCGCCCTGCGGGCCGGTGACGCCCTCCTGCTCTGGGGTTCGATCACCTGGCTGGCCGGCGTGGGTTTCTTCCTCGCCGGCATAAGAAGCCGCAGGTAACGGTGCGTGTCGGCGACGCGTCCCCGTTTGCACCGGGCGAAAGCGTGCGGACTTCAAGGCTCGGCTGGATCGTCCTCTAGCTAGTCATATACTTGACTAATCTAGGTGTGCTGTGGAAGGGCTGTGACGCTCCCGGCGTGTCGCCCGGCCACCGGAGCGACCATGGTTGTTATCCGTGGTCCCCAAAGTCCAGAGGAGTAGCCCATGGCAACAGTGAACGTTCACGAGGCGAAGACTCATCTATCCCGCCTGCTGGCGCGGGTCGAGGCAGGTGAGGAAGTCATCATCGCACGCAACGGAAGGCCGGTTGCCCGCCTTGTCCGCTGCGCGTTGCCGGGCCGACCGCAGTTCGGTTCGTGGAAGGATCGGATCACGGTCGACGACAGTTTCTTCGATCCGCTCCCGGATGAGGAGTTGGCTACCTGGGAGGCGTAACGCGTGCAGATGCTGCTGGATACGCACGCCTTCATCTGGTGGATCGGAGGAGACGCTCGACTGCCGGTGGCTGTGCGCCGTGCTATCGGCGACGCATCGAACCGCAAGCTGGTCAGTGCGGCCTCTGCCTGGGAGATCACGACTAAGTTCAGGCTGGGCAGGCTTCCCGGCGCAGCGACGCTGGCGAGCGACGTAGTCGGCGCCATAGCCAGCCAGGGTTTCGATGAGCTCCCGGTGACCGTTGACGACGCAGCGCGCGCCGGGCTGCTGCCGGGTCCGCATCGGGATCCCTTCGATCGGATGCTCATCGCCCAGGCGTTGTCTCGCGATTTGGTGCTCGTATCCATCGAGCCGATCTTCGACGGATACAGGGTCCGCCGGCTCTGGTAATCCCGAGTCCGTGTGTTGCCGACCGTCTGAACCTGACCGATCAGCAGGTCATGGTTAGGCGGCGGTGGGTTGCTAGATGGACTCCAGGAAGCCGAAGAAGATCCGCGACCAGCGTTCGGCGGCGTCGATGTGGGGGCCGTGGCCGGAGCCTTCCAGCATCTCCATCTCGACGCGTCCTCCGTTGGCGGCGTAGCGTTCCAGTACGTCCCTGATCTGGGAGACCATGGGCTGGGGCGGGAACACGTCCTCGCCGGGCCAACCGGGGATGAACTCCATCTGGCCGAGGGTGCCCATCTCCCACATGGAACCGTCCGCCACCACCAGGTCGTTGGACCCATGGGTCCAGAGCACCGGTGGCTTGTGCTCCAGGTCGGGCAGGCTCGCCCAGTTGCAGTACTTGCCGGACAGCGCGTTGAGTATCCCGCGCGTACCGGGGGCGATCGTCGGCCAGTTGTCGGACGGCGCCATGTCTCCCGGATAACCGTCGTCTCCGGAGACGGTCAGTAGCACCTCGTCCAGCAGGATCTCCTCCCGTTCCTCCGGAAGCCGGAACTCTGTCGACCAGTACGCAGAGTTCATGACGTTGCGCGGCGAGACCGGCGCCTCGGAGGACCGATCCCCGGAAGCCAGCCGCTGGGAGTAGTCGGGGTTGGCGGTTCCGCCGCCGGTGCCGGCCCAGTCCGGGTAGCAGGGGGTGCCGTCCCGGTGGGTGCCTCCGAAGCCGAAGGGGGACACCGGGTCGATGAAGGTCAGCGAAGCGGCCGGATGGTGCATCGCGTACGAGGCGATGGCGGCTCCGCCGGTCGACCATCCCACCAGATGGGGAGGGGTGTCGATCCCGAGGGCCTCGACCAGGGCCCGGGTGTCGTCTGCCCAGTCGTCAAGCCCGCGGGTGGCGTCGATGGGGGCCGGGTCGGACCGTCCGAATGAGCGCATGTCGGGGGCGATGAATAGGTACCGGCCCGGTGCGTCGCCCCACAGGTGCTCGTAGAAGCGCCCGGTCGACAAGTTCCCGTGGATCATCACCACCGGGATGCCGTCGGATGGTCCGGATCGGTAGTAGTGGGTGCGTAGCCGGTCGGTCGTGATCGAGTCGGCTTCCACACCCGGCAGCAGGTTCATCGTTCGAGCTCCTTGGTATGGGTTGATGTGTTCAGCCCGACCCGGTTATCCGGGTGGGTTCGATGAAGACGGCGGTGCGGTGTTCGGCGGCCATCACCCGGTCGTACTCGTCCCAGTCCTCGTGGGTGCCGCCCGCGGCCATGAACACGTCCCTCAGCAACTGGGGGACCCGTGACGGGTCGAAGCCGTCGAGATCATCGTCGGGGCCGATGATGGTGGTGGCGCCTTCCACGCCGATCCATGACCAACCCGATTTGAACAGGATCGTGGCCTTCGGGGTGTGGCGCCAGTGGCGGAGCTTGACCGTGTTGCCCCGCACCACCAGGGCCACCGACTCCACTCCGGTGACCGGATGCTCCATCACTCCCGCGTTCACCAGGGACGAGTGCACCGAGCCGTCCGGTCGGGCGAAGGAGACCACGGCCAGGCCCTGATCGGCCCTGACGAAGCGCCGGACGTCCTCCATGGAGAGGGTCATGCCGGCTGCTCGGTCTGGTAGAGGTCGGTCCGATCCGGGTCCTCCGTCCACGGCTTGGCGGAGGGCGGGAGAACGAACCCCTCCTCGCCGTTGAGTAGCAGGAGCAGATCCCCGGTGTGGTCGGCCGCCGCCGCGTTGGGCTGCACCCAGTACCCGTCCGGGTCCTGGTGGATGAGGAACGCCTGGTCCGTCTCGGCCTCGAAGCGGTCCGGATCGATGAACAGCCGCGGCTTGATCACCGCCGGGTCGCCGATCTCGGGGCAGAACACCATGCAGTTGCCGCACTCGTTGCACAGTTCGGTGAGCACCAGGTACTGCTGGAGGCCGGTGGCGTCCAGCTCATCGGGGGTGGGAATCCGGAAGAAGGCGTCGTTGGGGCACACGGTAACGCAGAAGTTGCAGGCCACGCATCCCCACATCTGGAGCTCGTGGTCCACGGAGCGGGGCAGCTTGGAGTTGCCGGCCAGCGTGTACTTACGGTTGGTGGCGGGGTTGTGGAGGGTGGAGATGTAGGCGGAGACCGCGCCCGCACCATCGGCGAGTTCGGCCTGGTGCGCCTGCCATTCCCGCAACGACCCGGCGCCGACCCGGTCCATGGCTTTCCAGAGGCCCTTCAGCATCGGGGCGAGGCGCCCGTATCCGCCCGGCTTGAGGAGATCCGAACAGACCGTCAGGGGCGCCAACCCGAGTCCGGCCGCCGCGGGCAGGTTCTCCTTGGTGATCCCGGCCGAGAAGGACACCTGCACAGGGCCGTCCTGCCCGTCCACACGCAGCATTCCTGGCAACGCCTTGTGGAGCTCTCCCAGGAGGGTGGTGGATACCACGTGGAGGGGCGGTCCCGACAGGTACATGGTGTTGTCGGGCATGAAGCCCTTGGTGTTCTCGACCACCAGCGTGTTGGTGAGCTTGATCCCGAAGCGGCGGCCGTGATCGGCGGCGAAGTTGTTCAGCTCGTCGATCAGTTCCAATGCCCTGGGGAACTGCAGATCGTTGTCGAAGTCCTCCTTGCGGAGCACCGTCGAGTCGTACCCGAGGGTCCCGATGACGATCTCCTTGACCCGTTCGAAGCCCAGGAGGGTGGGGTTGAGCTTGACGATGACATCCAGCCCGTGCCGAGTGATCAGGTGCTTGGTGATCGACTCGATCTCGTCGGGAGGGCAGCCGTGGAAGGTGGAGAGGGTGACGGTGTCGGCGATCCGGGCGGGGAAGTCCATGTCGCGGAACCGGGCGAACTCCCCTCCGATCTGGGGCCGGAGCCGTTCGATCTCCTCCCGGGCGTCCATCATCGAGTCGATGAACCAGGCCACCCGGTCGGTGGATATGCCGGCCAGGTCGTAACCCACCGAGAGGTCGAAGATGAGCGGTCCGGTATCCGTACCCAGGAGCGGGGTGACCTCGTCCCACCGGCGCAGCATCTCGATGATCATCCAGGCCTTGACGTACTCCTCGAGCGACTGGGGGATCTTGAGCTCCTGGCTCCACTCGATGTTGTAGCCGATGGTCTCCATGTCGATGCACGGCCGCCCGATCTCGAGTTCGTCCATGATCTGGACGGTCTTGAGCTCCATCAGCCGGGAGCCTCCCAACCAGGACAGCACGATGTTCTGGGCCATCTGGCTGTGCGGCCCGGCCGCCGGGCCGACTGGCGTCGCCGCCGGCCGTCCCAGGAAGTCGATCGATATGTCGGGGCCCTTCGACACGTTGAAGAATCGGGCCGTCGGCAGGTCGTAGATACGGTGCCGGCTCTCCCACTCGTGGCTGATCCGGGCCAGGAGGTCGGAAAGGCTGAAGGGCGTGAGGGGCTCGTGGGCCTCGGTCATCCGGCCCCTCCCGACTCCGGCTGATCGAACCGCCGGATCGTGTCACACCCCCCGGATACGTTGGTGGACGCCAAGGCACCGGCGGCCGGAACAGGACGTCCCTCCGGCCGGATCGGGTTTATCAGACCGGAAGGCCACCCCTGCAG
>VXRE01000089.1 GCA_009838635.1 Acidimicrobiia bacterium
AGAGTTGTATACGAGACAGAACCAGGTCGGTCCGGCCGGGCCGGGCTGACCGGACCAGCCGAGCCGCGGCCAACCCGTGGCGCTGATCGGCCCGTGGCTGGTCCCAGTACATCGACCGTTCCGCATCGGTCGCCAACAGCGTCGCCACCTCGGTCTGCTCCGCCGGTCTCAGCGGCCGGGCGAGAGTGACGTCGAGCAGGCGGCCCGCCAGGTGGAGGGGGCGCATCCTCGGTCCCTTCACCCGTGGCGTTCCGGGGCTGCCGGACATCCTGGGTACTCCCCTACCGCAGGGCTCTGGGATGGGCTTCCACGTACACCTCGTGTAGGTGCTGGAGTGACATCCGGGTGTAGACCTGGGTGGTGGAGAGGCTGGCGTGCCCGAGCATTTCCTGCACGGTGCGGAGGTCGGCGCCCCTCTCCACCATGTGGGTCGCGGCCGAGTGGCGGAGCACGTGGGGCGAGATGCGGGTCCGGGGTATGCCCACCGCCTCGGCATGGGCGCGAACGATCCCGAAGACACCCTGGCGGGTCAGCCGCCCGCCGCGGGCGTTCACGAACAAGGCGTCGTGATCCCTCCGGCTCCGGCACATCTCGAGCCGGTCGGGCAGGTAGGCGCCTATGGCCCGGCCGGCCGGCTTGCCCAGGAGTACGAGTCGTTGCTTGCCGCCCTTGCCGGTGACCATGGCGCTCAGCGTGTCGATGTCCAGATCGGTCAGATCGAGGTCGACCAGCTCGCTGACCCGGACAGCGGTGCCGTAGAGGGTTTCCAGCAGTGCCCGGTCGCGCCTTCCAAGCGCCGTGTCCGACGGCGGTGCCTCCACCAGCCGGATAGCCTCGTGGACATCGAGGGCCTTGGGGAAGCCCATCCGGGTCCTTGGTGTCTCGGTGAATCGGGTGGGGTCTTCCTCGGCCTGGTCCTCAGCCACCAGGAACCGGTGAAAGCCTCGCACCGCGGCCAGCCTCCGCGCGATGGTGGTGGAACGCATGCCATCCTGATGGAGGCGGGCCAGGAATTCGTCCACCAGTTCCGGCGCGGCGGTCCGGTCACCCAGGAAGTCGAGGTAATGCTCCAGGTCGCGCCGGTAGGCGGTGATGGTGTTGTCGCTGAGGCCCCGCTCCACCGACAGGACGGCCAGGTAGCCGTCGAGATGGCCCCGCAGCGACCTAGTGGCCACGGCCACTAGACGTAGCCGGGCTCCCGTTCACTCCCGAGGATCTCCGGCGCGGCTTCCCGGCCGAGGCGGTAGCGATCGGCGGCGGCGATGAAGCCGATGAACAGAGGATGCGGGTCGAGCGGTCGCGACTTGAGTTCCGGATGGGCTTGGGTGCCGATGAAGTAGGGATGAGAGGGCAGCTCGATGAACTCCACCAGCTGTTCGTCGGGCGAGATGCCCGTCAGCGCCAACCCTGCCTGTTCGAGGTCCTTGCGGTAGCGGTTGTTGACCTCGTACCGATGCCGGTGCCGCTCGTAGATCAACTCTGCTCCGTAGAGCCGGCGAACCAGGGAGTCCTCCCTGAGCCGGGCGGGGTAGACGCCCAGCCGCATGGTGCCGCCCTTGTCGGAGACGCCCTGCTGGCGCTCCATCAGGTCGATGACCGGATGGGGCGTCATGGGCTTGAACTCGGTGCTGTGGGCATCGCGGAGGCCGAGCACGTTGCGGGCGTACTCGATCACGGCGGCCTGGAGGCCCAGGCAGAGGCCAAGGAAGGGGATCCGGTTGGTACGGGCATGCGTCACGGCTCGTATCTTGCCCTCGATGCCCCTGATGCCGAATCCGCCGGGGACCAGGATGCCGTCCAGATCGTCCAGGTGGGAACTCCCGAACAGCCCGTCGAGATCTTCGGCGGGTATCCATTGGATCTCAGCCCGTACACCGTTGGCGAGGCCGCCATGCCGTATGGCTTCCACCACGGACAGGTAGGCATCGGGCAACCCCGTGTACTTGCCGACCAGGCCGATTCTGACGGTGCGCTTGGCGGCCTTGGCGCGCTCGACCATCCGTTGCCAGTCGGCCAGGTCGGGCGCGGGCGCATCCAGGCCGAGCAGGTCGACGATGGCGTCATCGAGATCGTGATCCCGCAGGATGAGTGGCATCTCGTGGATGTCGCCCACATCCGGGGCGGGGATAACGGCGTCGGGATCGACATCGCAGAAGAGGGAGATCTTCTGGCGGACTCCATCATCGATGGGCGTCTCCGAGCGGACCACGATGATGTCGGGACGGATGCCCCGGGATCGCAGATCGGCCACCGAGTGCTGGGTGGGTTTGGTCTTGAGCTCCTCGGTGGGACCGATCTGGGGAACCAGCGTGACATGGATGTGAACCACGTTGCGGGACCCGACATCGTTGCGGAACTGGCGGACCGCCTCCAGGAAGGGCAGGATCTCGATGTCACCCACCGTGCCGCCGATCTCGGCGATGACCATGTCCACGTCCTCCCGGTCCCCCAGGCGGCGAATGCGGTCCTTGATCTCGTTGGTTATGTGCGGGATTACCTGGACCGTGTCGCCCAGATAGTCACCCCTCCGCTCCTTGTTGAGCACCGCCAGGTATACGGATCCGGTGGTGACGTTCGAGTCACGGCTCAGGCTCTGATCGGTGAAGCGCTCGTAGTGGCCGAGGTCCAGGTCGGTCTCCCCACCGTCGTTGGTCACGTAGACCTCGCCGTGCTGGAAGGGATTCATCGTGCCGGGGTCCACGTTGATGTAGGGGTCGAGCTTCTGGTTGACCACCCGAAGGCCGCGGGCCTTCATGAGGCGACCGAGGGAGGAGGCCGTGATCCCCTTGCCCAGGCTGGAGACCACCCCACCGGTCACGAACACGAACTTCGTCACCGGCACGACGCTACCACAACGGACCGTCGGGTCCGCGGTTCATCCGGGCGATGCGGGCCGTACTCACGCGGTCGGGACCGGCGCTCGCCTCGCCATGGCGAGGGAACGGAGCTCACGGGCATGATGGTGGCCTCGCTCCGAGTCGGCCAACCCGGAGAGCATCCGGGACAGCTCGCGGAGTCGGGCATCCTCCTCGACCAGCCGCACCCCGGCGCGGGGGCCTTCCCGTTCCACCACGATGTGCGTATCGGCAAAGGCCGCCACCTGGGGAAGGTGGCTGACGCAGAGGGTCTGGCGGTCCTCGGACAGGCGGGCCAGCTTGGAACCCATTGCCAGGGCGGTCGTCCCTCCAACCCCGGAGTCGATCTCGTCGAAGGCCACGACCCGGGCGGCGCCGGTCCCGGAAGCCAGCCGCAGGGCCAGGACCAGGCGGCTCAGCTCTCCCCCCGATGCGACCTTGCCCACCGGGCCGGGGGCGAGCCGGGAGTCGGATGCGAACAGCAACTCCACGGTGTCGGCCCCGAACGCCCGTGGCTCGGCCTCCCCGATCTCGACCCGCAGCACCGGATCGCTGATTCCGAGCTCACGCAGGTGCCCGCAGGCGCTGTCGGCGATCCGGGCGGAGGCGTCACGGCGAGCCTGCCGGAGTTCTCGCCCGGCCTCGAACAGGTAGCCACTAGCCGTGGCATGCTCCGCATCCAGCTGGGACGCCCGCTCCACCAGGCCCTCGATCTCCGCCAGGCGGGTCTGAGCCCGGCGCCGGAAGGTGAGTATCTCCTCGATGTCCGACCCGTACTTGCGGCGGAGGTCGCCCAGCAGGTTCAGGCGCTGGTTGACGCGGGCCAGCGCCCCGGGGTCCGGCTCGGTCACTTCCCATGCCTCCCTCGTGACGCTGAGGGTGTCGGTGAGGGTGGCCTCGAGGCTCTCTACGAGTTCGGCGAGAGGGCCCCGGGCCGGATCGAGGTCTCGAACCCGCCGGGCCGCATCCACCACCGGGCCGACGCGTTCGCGGGCCGCGCTCAGGTCCCGGTGTGCCTCCGCCAGGAGCTCGGCCACCTCCTCGGCGTTTCCGAGCCTTCTCGACTCCATCTCCAACTCTTCGTCCTCGCCGGGCCGGAAGTCCGCCCGATCGATCTCGCCGACCTGGTAGGCCAGCAGATCCATCTCGCGTGCCAGCGCCCGCGTGCCCCCACCCAGTTCCGCCCGGAGGGCCTGCACTTCGCGGAGCGCCCGCCAGGCGTCCCGGTAGTCGTCCAGGACGAGGCCGGATCGGAGCCGGAGGTCGATCAGAGCGCGGACCGCCCGTGAACGGGTGAGAGAGATCGGATCGTGCTGGCCCACGATCTCCACCTCCCCTCCGAGCCTCTCGGCCAGTGCTCGGGCCGGGACCATGTGGCCGTCGAGGTAGGCGCGGCTTCCTCCCGGGTGTATCGAGCGGGCGACGACCACCTCCTCCCCGTCGAGGAAGAACCTGCCCTCGACCCGCGTCTCCTCACCGTGCGGCCCGATGAGCGCGGAACGGGCCGGAGCCCCGGTGAGCATCCGGAGGGCGCCCAGCATCAGGGTCTTACCTGCTCCGGTCTCGCCGCTCACCACCACCATTCCGGGCGTGAACCCCACCCGGGCCGTATCGATGATCCCGAGGTTTTGGACCGACAGCTCGTCAAGCACGGGTCAGGCCAGCGAGAACTTCTGCTTCACGGATGCCGGGAAGGAGCGCTCGGCGAAGCGGGCGAACGTCACGTGACCAGCGCCCTCGACCTCGATCCGGTCACCCGGACGCATGATGGCGACCTCCCTGCCGTCAACGCCCACCCCCGCCGGGCGGTCCTCCATGACCTCGAAACGGAGCCTGTGATGCGGCGGGAACACCATGGCCCGGGAGAAGAGGTAATGGGGTGCGACCGGTGTCATCACCATCACGTCCAGCGCCGGGTCGATGAGCGGCCCCCCGGCCGAGAGGTTGTAGGCGGTGGAGCCGGTTGCGGTCGCCACCACCACCCCGTCGGCCGGGTAGTTGATGAAGGGCTCCCCGTCTATCGAGATGGCGAGGCGGACGGTCCGCTGGTTCTCGACCTTCTCCACCACCACGTCGTTGAGGCCGATCGTGGGAAGGGCACCGTTGATGGAGGCGGCCAGCAACATCCGCTCCGACGTGAGCCACTCGCCGGCCGCCATCCGGTCCAGGAAAGCCGGAAGATCGTCGGGTAGGGCTTCCGCCAGGTAGCCCAGGCGCCCGTCGTTGATCCCGCAGACCGGTGCCCCGCTGCCCCTCCCCAGCCGTACCGCCTTCAGAACCGTTCCGTCGCCTCCGATGGCCACCACGAGGTCGAGGCCGTCCCTCTCGCCGAAGGAGGTCGAGGCCACGCCGATGAGGTCGGCGGCGTCCGGCGCCGCCACCGCCTCGACTCCCCGGTCCCCGAGGGCAGCCACGAGGGCCCTCGTCCAGGCCACCGTGTGGCCCTGGCGGATGTGAGGGACCAGCGCGATCCTCATCGGAGACCCTCCACGGCCCTTTCCAGGTCGATGACCATGGGACCCTGGCGGAACCATCCCAGGACCTCTCGGTTCCCGTTGGCCCCCTCGAGGGGCGAACGGAGGAGGCCGACCGCTCCCAGGCCGCGTGCGGACAGTCCCGTGACGGTGGCGGCGACCGTCCGGTCCCACAGCGCCGGGTCGCGCAGCACGCCCCGCCGGTCGACCGAGCCGGACCCGGCCTCGAACTGGGGCTTGACCAGCAGGATGTAGTGGCTCCCGGTGTTCCCGAGACCCAGCAGTGCCGGAGCGATCGTCAGGAGCGAGATGAAGGAGACGTCCGCGACGACCACACCGAAGGGCGCCCCGAGGTGATCGGGGTCCGCGTGACGAATGTTGGTCCGTTCCACGACCGTGACCCGCGGGTCATCGCGGAGATACTCGTGCAGCTGCCCGTATCCGACATCCACCGCCACCACCCGAGCTGCACCGTGTTCCAGCAGGCACTGGGTGAAGCCCCCGGTGGAGGCACCCACGTCGACGGCGTCGAGCCCCGCAACGTCCACACCGAACTCCTCCAGGGCGGCCTCCAGCTTGAGCCCGCCCCGGCTGACATAGCGTGGCGGGGACGCGGCCCAGCGCAGCGGGGTGCCCTTGCTCACCAGGGTGGCGGGCTTCGGCAGCGGTATGCCGGCCACTATCACCCTCCCCTCTCGGATCGCCCGGGCGGCCGCGCTCCGCGAGCCGACCAGCCGGCGCCGGACCATCTCGACGTCCAATCGCTGCATCATTCACCGGTCTGGTGGGTCGGGTGGCCGGAGTCGGCCAGCAGATCGTTGAGCACCCGGCGAGCCTCCGGAGCGTCGGCACCCCCCAAACGGGCCTCTAGTAGCTCGGCCAGCGCGGCGGCCGGACCTGCGAGCCGGTCGGCCTCCAACCCCTCTACCGCGCGCACGTAGGCCTCGATGGTGGCGTCGGCGGGCGGTCGGCCCTCCGGCCCCGGATGGGTGGGCTGCTCGGGAGCTTGGCTCATGCCCCTAATTATTGCGCGTCACGCCGCGATTGCTACCCCGGTGGCCGGCCGCCGGCCCGCGTACGAGACCTCACCCTCCTAGGGTGGGCTGCGTATGCAGTCAGGCACACCCAATCGGAAGCCGACCGGATGATCCCGATCCGCGATCTGAACCCCGGTCTCAGGCGACCCGTGGTCTCCCTGTTGTTGATCGCATCCGTGGTCGCGGTCTATTTCCTGATCCAACCGGCTGACCCGGTCGACGAATACGAGTTCCTGGTAGAGCAGGCGGCCATCGGGTGCGAGATCAGCACCAACGAGGCCGTCTCCCTGGAGGAGATCCGATCCGAGCTGTGCGTCGCCGGAGATGGCAATCCGGTCTTCCCGGAGAAGTCCGTGCCGCTCAGCGTGCTGGTATCCATCTTCCTGCACGGCGGTCTGGCCCATCTGATCGGCAACGTCTGGAGCCTCTGGCTGTTCGGCAACAACGTCGAGGATGCCTACGGTCGGGGCGGCTACCTGCTGCTCTACCTGCTATCGGGCATCGTGGCCACCTTCGGCTTCGTGGTGCTGAATCCGGACTCCACGGCCCCCCTGGTCGGCGCCTCCGGCGCTATCGCCGGGGTGATGGGGGCCTACTTCGTGCTGTTCCCCGGAGCGCGGGTGCTGAGCATCATCCCGCCGATCTTCATCCCCTTCCGCATGCCGGCCGCCCTGTTCCTGCTGCTCTGGCTGGGGGCCCAGTTCCTCCTGGCCGGGGGTACATCGGCAATCGCGTGGGAAGCCCACGTGGCGGGATTCCTCTTCGGGATGGTGGTGACGCTGATGTTCCGGCGGGGGCTGACCGCCCGCCTGGCCGAGAGGAGAGATGCGGCCGGCTTCGCCTGAGGGTCAGAGGCCCAGCCGGGCCAGCAGGTCGTACATGGTCGGGGTGAGCGGCCACGACCTCAGATCCTCCAGCGGCACGAAGGCGACGTCGGCGGCGTCGTCTCCGGCCCGGAGCTCCCCGCCGGTCACCTTGGCGGTGAAGTCCACCAGGACGACGTGGTGCTCGGGAGGTTCCGAGGGACCGAGGGACTCTCCGGTCCAGACCACCTCGCCCAGCGATACCTCGAGGCCGGTCTCCTCCATCACCTCGCGGACCGCGGCGTCGGTGAGGCGTTCGCCGTAGCGGACCTTGCCCCCGGGTATGGCCCACGAGCCGGCCAGGATGCCCCTGCCCCTCTCCACGAGCAGCATCCGGCCCTGCTCGATCACCACCACACCCACACCGACGAGCGGTGATGGCCGGTCGGTCACGACTCGGCCGGGGGCAGGAACTGGGCCCGGATGCGGCGCCCGCCGTCACCCAGGTCGCTGTGATGCATGATGATCGACCGGGCTGCGAAGCCCCCCGCTTCGAAGAAGTTCTTGGCGAGGCGGTGGCCGGGTAGGACATGGGAGTCGAAGAGTTGGTGGCCGGTGCTGCGGAACTCCTCCATGAGCGTGTCGCGCATCACCTCCCCCCCCCCCCCCCCCCCGGCCGCCGGGGCCCCCAAGACCAAGGGGATGGCGGCCCCCC